>JALRBE010000034.1 GCA_023262335.1 Candidatus Saccharimonadia bacterium
GTTCGAACTGCTCAAAGAAGGCAATAGTGCCCGTGCCATCGCCGGCGACGCTATTGGTACGACCATTCGCGCTTAATATTGCGCTAATTTAATTAAAATGTCATAATTTACTCATCGGTTCCTTACTACGAGGGAGTGCCCATGAGGTATTATTTGGCCGACGTTCTTACGTTCATCCGCTTCCCTGCTGCCGTTGCGACGTTCGCGCTGATCATGGCCGAACAGTGGCTTGTGGCGGTGCTCGTGTTCGGCCTGGCGATTCTGACCGACGCGATCGACGGTATCGTCGCCCGGCGCTGGCCGCCCGGCGAGCGCTGGTACCGCAAAGACCCGCACACGTTCGACAACGCCGGCGACAGCTTGCTGTTCTTCGGCGCGCTGGTGGGTTTGGCGCTCAAGGTCCAGCCGCTCTGGGTCATCATCCTGGCGGTGTCGGTCGTTGCCAGCGGAATCATTCTGTTCCTGATCGCGAAGCTCAGGCCCGCATGGGCCGAGAAACTGGACGTGGCATTCGGGTGGTGCTTCGGCATGCTACTGGCCGCCATGCTCGTTCAGCTCACCGTGCTCGCGTTCGACGGTTCGCCGCTGGGAACGCTGGTACTCGTTACGTACGGTATCGTCGCTCTGGTGATCGTCGTGGCCAAGTGGGACCGCATGACCAGCCGCCCCGAAGTGACCTACACGGGAACGTGGTAGCCGAGTGGCTGCCCGTGCCGCGCGAAAGCGTGGCTACGGGCAGCCTGTTTTTATTTGGCGAGCGTTCTTACTGCTTTGAGCAACGTCTTGGCAGATTCGTCCCAATTGAACTTGGCGACGTGTTTTTTAGCGGCCGCGGCCAACTTTTCGCGGCGTGCTTTGCTATCGAGTTCCAGAATAAGCTTGGCGAATTCCCGCGGTTGGTTGGCGCCGAAGTACAACGCTCCGTCGCCGGTGACTTCACGGTGGTGCGGGATGTCGCTCGCTACCACCGGAACGCCCAAAAACGCGGCTTCGGCGAGTGCCAAGCCATAGCCTTCCGCTCGCGACGCGCTCACGAGTACGGCGTCGTGCGCGAGCAGGTCCACGTATTCTTGGTCGGTGACGCCGTTATGAAATACCACGTCGGCGCCTTTTGGCATGCACTTTTTGAGCTCGGCTTTGCGCTTGGGAGTTATTTTGCTCAGCAGATGCAACGTGCGGCCGGGCAAATACTCCATGCCGGCAATGAGCGCCTCGACGTTTTTGTAGCGCATGAACGATCCCATGTACACCAGGTTCTTCGGCTTTTTGGCGAGCGAGACGGGGCGCGCGAGGTATGGCGACAAGTCGCGCGGCGCGTTCGGAACGACCACTACCGGCCGCTTGGTAAGGCGAGCATCCAAAATTTCCTGTTTGCTGGTATCGCTCACGGTCACGATCATGTCGGCGGCGTTCAGCGTGACACGTTGCGGCACGTAGGTGGCGTGGTAGGCGCGCCATACCAGCTTGGTAGCGACGTTCAGGTGGTGCGGCGGCGTGCGGTGCTTGTAGTAAATAAGGTCGTGAAGCGTCAGTACCAGCTTGAATTTGCGACCAGCCGACCCGAGCGTTTGCAGCGGGCTGAATACCACGTCGGGCTTGTGTTTGTTCAAGAATACTGCCGACAGTGGCTCGCGGGCGGACGTGGTCGCGTGCAGGACGACGACATCGGCGTTTTTTGGTAGGAATTCGCGCTGTTTTTGCTTGCTGATGATGAATGTCACCGGCGTGAGTTTGGCGAGTGCGTTGCCAAGTTCGGTGGAATACCGGCTGACGCCGTCATGAAAGTCGGTTCGGATGTAGCGGGCGTCGAACAGGAGTTTCATTGTTAGGAAATTATAGCATGATGTTGTGGTTGCGGGTGTCGGAATAAACCCACTTTTCGTTCTTTTTGCGAAGAACCAAACGCCTTCTTCTTTGGCTCGCCAAAGAAGAAGCAAGAAAACTCGTGACACAACCAAACCGCGGCAAAATCCGATAGCTCTCGCCTTGGGCGGCTGCGGAACTCGCGCCGACAGGCGCTACTGTCGGGCTCAGACATCCTCGCCGCGCCATGGCGCGAGCCACCTGATTCGCCGGTTTTGGTGGACGTCACAAAGCTAGCTATTAATTCCACGCGGCAAAGCCGCGAATAAAATCATCGATCAATACGGTAACCTCTCCGTCTGCCGCACGCCGAACGGCCACGGGGAGTCGCGAACCGAAGGCTGTCTGAGCCCGACAGTGGCGCCTGTCGGCGCGAGTTCCTGAGGTTCCCGATTTCCCGTGGGCGCGAGGAGTGGCGCGGAGACGGAGCGTTACGAGCCTTTTGATTCTTTTCGGCGACCCGAAAAGAAGCGACTTGGTTCTTGGTCGTCCAAGAACATGAAGGCCGTTGGTTCTTCTAGCCAGAAGAACTCGAACCGTGCCGTGCCATAGGGGCGCTGCCTTTCTGTTATAATACATACTAATGAAAATCCTCATCGCAGCCGACCTCCATTGGCCAACGATCAATGGTGTCGCGACCGCTAGCCGAACCTTGGCAAAAGGCCTCAGCGACCGCGGTCACGAAGTGCTCGTGATCGCGCCGAGCCAGACCGGCCGCGGCTACGAAGAGTACGATGGCAATTACCTTATCAAGCGCACGCGTTCGGTGCCGTTCCCCTTTTACCAAAACTTCAAAATATCCCCGACGCCGCAAATGGAAGTCCGCAAGATCATCCGCGATTTCAAGCCCGACGTCATCCACGTGCAAATGGCGCTGTTCCTCGGCTTCGTGGCGCGTAACTATGCCATAAAATACGATATTCCATTGGTGGCGACCAACCATGCGATGCCTGAGAACCTGATGGACAACATTCGCTTGCTCGCCCCTATTTCGCGGCCGATCCAGTGGCTCATGGTGGAATACGGCGCGCGGTTCCATGCCAAAGCCGACTATATTACTTTGCCGACGCAATCTGCCATAGACATGTTCGGCGAAGACCGCGTGGATTCGCCGGTCAAGGCTATCAGCAACGGCATCGACCTCAGCCGGTTCCAGCCGACCGACGCCAGCCCCGAGATCTACGGCAAATTCGGTCTGCCCGCGAACAAAAAAATCGTGACCTACATAGGCCGCGTTGACGCAGAAAAGCATTTGGAAGTCCTGATTCGCGCGTACCATAAAATCAACGCCAAAGACCGCCACTTGCTGGTAGTCGGCGACGGCACCGACATGGAACATTTGCGCAATCTCACCTATTCGCTTGGCCTTGACGACGACGTGACGTTCGCCGGCCGCGTGAGCGACGAAGAAATCGTGGCCTTACATAAGGTCGGCGCGCTCTACGCCATCACGTCGCCGGTCGAGCTGCAAAGCATCGCCACGCTCGAAGCCATGGCGAGCGGCAAGCCGATCGTGGCCGTCGACGCCGGCGCGCTCGGCGAATTGTGCCAAGACGGCGTAAACGGCATTTTGGTGCCAAAGGACGACATCGACGGCGTAGCGACCGCCATCGACACGATTCTTAGCGACGACAAGTTACGCAAAGCGTACGCGGCAAAAAGCCTCGCGATCGCCAAGACGCACGACATCGCGCATACGATCGATCAGT
This sequence comes from Candidatus Saccharimonadia bacterium, assembly GCA_023262335.1. Taxonomy (GTDB): domain Bacteria; phylum Patescibacteriota; class Saccharimonadia; order Saccharimonadales; family Saccharimonadaceae; genus UBA2112. The sequence goes on from JALRBE010000034.1 coordinate 3,573, forward strand.
ACGAGACGATCTACCGCCAAGTTATCGCTGCAAAAACGAACGAATAGCATTGCCGGCTTCGGCCGGTTTTTCGTAGTGCACGATGTGCCCGACGTTGTCGAGTTCTACCAGTTCGGCATTCTTGAGCTCTGCCGCGAGCGAACGCTGACCCTTTATGGGGGCGATGGAATCCTTTTTGCCCGCGACCATAAGCACGGGTAGTTCCAGTTTGCTCACGTAATCTCGGATGGTCGTGTTGCTCGATGAATCATAAGCTTCGAGCAGCGATGCGCGGTCGCTGAACCGCTTCATGTAGGTCACATGGTTCCAGTGGATCCACTTGCGCAGTTCACGGTCGCGGGTCTTGGTCATAGTGGCGCTGCCAATCAGGAACAACTGCTTGTTGCGGAGTATGGCGGTGCCGAGCTTTTCGGGCAGAATGCGGCCTGCCAGGTGGTGGTACGCGATGCCCGGCGCGATTTTTATGGCGCCAAGGCCTTGCGTGGGCTTGGTAGCGATGGGGTTCACGAACACGGCCTTTTTGGCGATGGACGGATCGGCCGCGAGCATGTCGGCCGCGATGATGGTTCCCATGGAATGGCCGAACAATACCGGGTTTTTGAGCCCGGCTTTTTTGACGAACTCACGGAGCAGCCCGGAATAATTCTGTACCGTATGGCGATGGTTTTTCATGGCCGGCGTGTCGCCAAAGCCTGGCAGGTCCGGCACGACGATCCGAAAATCCGGCAGTTCCGCGATCAGCTTCTCTAGCCCGTGGTGCGTGCCGCGAAAGCCGTGGATCATCAGGATGGTCTGCGTTTTGTCTGAGTTGTAAACCCAGTAGTGCACTGTGCCGTGCGGCAAAACGATCGTTTTTTCGATTGGTGTCATTAGGTATAAGTATACATGCTCGCCAAATGAAAATGCCACCGGCGGTCGCGCGGTGGCAGTGTTGGGGCGCTTGCTGTGGTCTTCAGCTGTGAGCGGCGAACGACGGTGAATTCGCCCGGATGATCCTGCTGCGTTCGGTGGGATCGGCGATGTCGTGCCGCGCGATTCCGTGCATGGCGCCGGCCATGCTGCTGAGCAGGTGGGCTTCCAGGCATTCGCGGCCGAGCGGCGATTGGTCGTCGAGCGTCCGGCGGACGTCGTCGGGCACGCGCACTTTGATGTACGAACCCTTCTTGCTGAACTTGGCGAATCGCTGGGCGATCGTGACGAGCTTCATGCTTCCTCCTTGGGAACGGGTCTTATTCATTCTACAATAAATACGATATTTTGCAAGCTTCACTGATGACAAGCGGCCATCAAGGCAACAAAAGGCCACCGAGTGGCTCCGAGAATACTCGGTGGCCTTTCGGTGGCTGGTGTCAGCGGAGTTCGAAATCACTTGCCGACGGTTTGTTGATGCGCGTGCCGTCTTTGCGGTATTCGTTCTGCAGGTGAATCGGCGGCTTCCCGTCTTCTGAGGGGTGTCGCTGGCTCAGTTCGCTGAGCGGTGCGAATCGTGGCCCCGGGAACGGCGCGTCATCGTCGATGAAGCCGCCGGGTTTCCCGGTGTACTCGCGCGGAGTCGCGTCGTTCGCTTCTGCCGTGGCCCTGTGGACCATGCCGACGAACGCGCCCGGGTCATCGTCTTCACGGCCGAGCAGGCCATCGATCGACTCCTGGGAGCCGAAGGCGAACCGCGATTCCTGCCGGACTTCGCGCGCCAAACTCTGGCGCAGCTTGTCTTTCAGGACCGGTCGGTCTTCCGCCGGTTGTGCTTCGATTCGGTTGATGATGTCTTCGGCGCTCTCCGGGCTGAGTTCCCGGATGATGTCGTAGATATCCATTGGTGCTATCCCTTCTGTAGGTCTATAATTTAATTATAACATAAGTGTATTAAAAATGCAATACCTATGGTACAATTAACAGATATGATCGCCGACATTACCGTGACCGAAAAATCGTTCGGTCCCAAGCTTTTGATGCATGGGATCAGGTTTTCGATTGACGACGGCGAAAAAGTCGGCGTGATCGGCCGTAACGGCGTGGGCAAGTCTACCCTGTTCGGCATATTGGCAGGCACCGACAAAGACTTCACGGGCGACGTGATTTACCGCCGCGGCGTCACGGTGGTATCCACCGCGCAGGAGCACCACGACATGGGCGACACCACCGTGCTGCAGTACGTGCTGCAGGGGTTGCCTGAGTACGCGCAGCTTAGCCATGTGATCGAAACGTATCCGCTCACCATGGGCGACGACATGAAAAAGATCGACGAATACAGCGAAGCGCTGCAGCGGTTCGACGACAAGGGCTTTTACCAGATCGAAGAACAGATCGAACGCGAGCTGGATAACTTTCATTTGGTCGGCGTGGCACATAGGGTCTTCTCTACTCTTTCGGGCGGCCAAAAGCGCCTGGTAGAAGTGGTAAAAATCATGCACAGCGACGCGCACCTGGCCTTGGTGGACGAACCGACCAACCACATGGATTACGTGGCAAAAAAGCAGTACGTGGACTGGATGCAGACCGCCCGCGAAGCCATGCTGGTGATCACCCACGACCGCGACGTGCTGAACCAGGTCGACCGCATAGTGGAGCTGAAAGACGGCGAAAGCGTGAGCTACAAGGGCAATTACGACGCGTATCTCAAGCAGAACGCCGTGAGTACCGGCAGTCAAATGAACGAGTTCGAAATGATCGAAAAGCGCATTGCTAATCTTAAGGTCAAAGTGCTCGACTACCAGCGTTTGAAGGAAAAATCGCGTAATCCGGGCACCATTCAAAAGTTCAAACGCCTCGAAGAAGTCAGCCGCAAAGAGTTGGCGGACCTGCAAGCCAAGGAAAAGCCGACCTTTTGGATCGACAAAGAATCGGCGGCGAACCTCAACTACAAGGTGGCGGCGCAGTACGACAAGTTCAAGGCCAAGAACATCCGCATGAACATTAAATCCGAAGAGTCGCGTAGCAAGCACGTGCTCGTGAACATCAAGGGGCTGAGTCTGGGCTACGGTGACACTCCCCTGTTCGACGGCATTAACATCGACCTGCGCGAGGGCGAAGCCATGGAGCTGCGCGGCCGCAACGGGGCCGGCAAGACTACGCTGATCAAGCATATCCTTGGCACAGGCGACGCTAAAATTTATGCTGGCGATACCACTCTGGACAAGCACATGAGCATAGGGGTGTACGAGCAGGAAGTCTCTGAAACGTACTTCGACATGCCGCTTGGCGAAGCGATCGAACGCATGTACCGCGACCGCGGCCTTGACATCAGCGAGACGAAAATTCGCGGGCTGCTCAGCAATTACCTATTCGACGAAGGCGACGGCCGCATACCGCTCAGCAAGCTTTCGGGCGGCCAAAAGGCGCGGTTCCAGCTTATTAGCATGCTGGCGAACGATCCGCAGCTGCTTATTCTGGACGAACCGACCAACCACTTGGACCTGCCCTCCATCGAAGAGCTCGAAACGGCGCTGGCCAAGTACAGCGGCGCCATTCTGTACGTCAGTCACGACGGGTACTTCCGCGATGCCATCGGCGGCGAGACCGTGCACGTCGGTCATCTCTAGTAAGCTTGACATTTTTAAGCAAAAGTAGTATAATAAAAGCATGGGCATAATGGCCCCTTGAAAATTCACCCCCTACCCTACTAAGGAGCCTGATGGGCAACGCATACAGTGACTTCGAACTCACCACCGAAGACGAGGCGCGTGGATACGAATACTTCGAGGATGAGATTCCCAGTGGTGTCGTCTTGGACGGCATCGAGTACTTCGACGACGATGAACCCGCTCGGCTTTCGCCGATGGACATTCTGCAAAGGGTGATCGTCGTCGCGGTCGTGGCGGTACTCGGAGCGGCGTTCGTCGTTCTGGTGTCGACCGGTCTAGCCTCGCTGTTCAGTGACGATTCCGACGAGTCGGTCGCGGTCTACCCCACCCCGGTGTGGGGTCAGGAAGACGACGACTGGAAGCTCCGACTCCAAGAGGAGCTGGAGCGCCAGACGGACGTCTCGATGTCCTCGCCCGAATTCCACGCGGTCGACGCCATGTGGATGCCGGAGCAGTGGCAGGCGGTGCGTCTGCGCATGGTCGTGACCGTGCCGCAGACCCAAGGCTACGTCGATCGCCAGACGATCATCGAGCCGATCGGCAACATGCGCAAAACCGCGCCGCTGGACAAGTGCTCGTTCGCAACGACCGGCACGCTGACCGAACTCGGCCGCTACGACGACGACATGGACGGCACGCTCGACCATGTCGTGGTGACGTACTTCGCGTCGTTCATGCACGGCAATGGCGAGTGCGAATCCGGACGGATCGCCGCGCTGCCGACGCGCATGTTCCTCACCAAGTAGGAGGTTTTCGCGGTCCGGCCTCGTGCCGGACCGCGCTCCCCCTTTGTTCGCGACCAAGCCGGTCGCGGTCGAAGCAGGAGACGGCACACAGCTGCTATACGATTACACTAAATTGACAATATAAAAAACGAATATTATCATAATTATAACGCCGGTCAACGAAGACCGGCGCGTGCATATTCACCCATTCGCTCGATCAAGGAGATAACGTGAGTAACAATTCGTTCATCCAGGCAGTCGCGGCACGAATGGGCCGGTTGTGGCCATTCGGTGATGGCAACGAGCAAATCGCTCAGCCGCCCTCGATGCCCCTTCGGCCGATCCGACCACCCTTACAGGTGATTCTTGACCACTACGCTTTTACCATGCGTACAGCCGATCCGGCCGTACTGACGTACCAGGCGGTTCCGCTGGACCCTGCGGAGCCGTTCTACACTTCTCCTGGCCGTCATGGCACGTGGGTCGTCGGGCCGGCTGGGAGAATTCCGGTCGTCGCGCCTCACCACATGGTTTCATGGTGGTGGAATCTGCGTGATGGCTATGGCGGTCGCGACTTCTACCTCGACCCGCAGCCGCTGTCGGGCTAAGAGGTCTCGTCTAGCGAAGGATTTTCCGATGGAATCAGATGAGTTCGAACCTGCCGAGGCGCCTGCGAGCGTCGAGAGTTACGCGCCTATTGCGGCGCTTCACGCGCTGCAACGCATGGCTATCGTCATGACCGTGGTCGCTTTGTTGTCGGCAGTGTTACTCGCCGTGGCGAAGCCGGTCGAACAGGTGTCTCAGCCGCCAGTGGCCGCCGAAATGCCCGAAGTGCACCGTTCCGCGGACGTGCCGGCAGTGCCGAAGGATTGGCGCGACTGCGACGACGGTATCGGAGTAGCGTACTCGCACCGGGCGATTCCGCTGAGCAATTACATGAGGCCCCGCTCTCCATACGACAGCGTTTGGGTGAACGGGCCGCCAGGGTTGCCACCGGTGATCGTACAAGCGCGTGACGCGTACAAATGGTGGAACTGGCACGACGGCGAGGCTGGCTGCGATTACTACCTCGAGCCGCAGCCGACGGACTTTTTCAACTAGGTCTGCGCCGTGGCGCCAAAAAGGCATCCGAACGGATGCCTTCTTTTTATGGCCTGCCGGCTTACGCTGCCGCGGGTTCGAGGTCGTGCTTTTTGATCGACTCAAGGAGCTTTGGACGGTCGAAGCCAAGGATGATATCGCCGGCGATGTCGGTCACGGGAACGCCGCTGTAGTTGCCACCGCTTTTGCTCATCAGTTCGTTGTAGGCTGCTTCGTCGGCCTCGATGTCTTTTTTGACGTAAGGAATGCCAAGGTGGTCAAGCCACTGGGCTTCGGTGTGGCAGAACGCGCACCAACTGGTGCTGTAGATTGTAATTTTCGGATCAGCAGTATCGCTCATATCTCGTACCCTTCTTATTTACTATACTTAGTATACTAAATTGCATCCCAAAACGCAACGTATTACTGCTTATTATACAAATTATTTTTGCGTTTGTCGCGTCAAATACCAGCCGCCGTCGAGCGCCTGGTATACTGCCAGTTCTAGGTTTGGATGCTGCAGCATGCGAAGTTCGGCGGCCTTTTGGGCGGCCGCTTTGCTGCCGTAGCGGGTTTTGCCGCCTTCGTTGCGGGCGAAGGCGTACGGAACGTGTTTGACTGGCGTGTGTTTTCGGGGCATGGCGTTTGATAAGATTCACATTCAATTGTACAATACTACTGTTCTTTCACAACCACGAGGAGCGATGATGGAAAGGTTCGCATGGTTCGCGCTAAGACCACACCCGGCGATCCACAATTTCATTTACGGCTTGTCTGCCGTATGGGTTGTCATGGGCGTGACGACGATACCGGGGGATGCCCTGAACGGCTGGGTGATTCTGCTTGCAAGTATCGTCATGGCCGCATATAACTACCATTCGGCGCGCGTCATCAAGCGCAAGTTCTCGACCTTGGCTGCTGTCAGCGAAAATCCCGACAAATACATCGGCCTGGTCAGGGAGATCAAAGCGGAAATCGACCGCTTGATACCTGATGATACCGGCACTGTTGGGTTACACAAACGGCTCGTCGGTCACGAGAAGTACGAGTGGCTGTTAGTGCATCGGCAAGGGCGGCTTCGTACGTGCATCTTGACCGAAAGCGAAGAGGTGCAACGCCTCGATACGTTCGGCGCGTCGCCGCTCGTGATCGGCCACGGCAGGTGCTTCTATAAAAGCTCTCCCCTCTGCGTGGGGTATGTCGACTTCGTCAACCTGGATCATGGTAGCGAGCAACTGCCAGAGATCGTTGAGCCGGACGGCGAACTGAGCATCGAAGACCAGATGAAGCTGTCGCTCGTGGCAATCGACGACCTGGAAGAGCTCCGCACGCTCCTGTTCAATGACGACGAGTGGAACGAGATCGAACTGCCGCGCCCTTCGTAGGCGCGGTTTTTATTTTTGGGGTACCCTACGCCTGCTATTGCACTGTAATAATTAAAATTTTATAATATAAAAGTTCTTTCACGACCTTATTACCCTGGAGGTGCGATGGAAAAGTTCATTTACGAGTGGAGTTACAATTCCCGGGTTTGGGCCGATGTCGCGATGTTCGTGCTCGGGTTTATGTGCTGGGGACTGGCGATTTTCCTATTCCGCACCGACGCCGCTCCCCCGGCTGTCGCGGTACTGCTCGTCATCGCCGGCCTCGTCATCATCTCAACGTCGTCGCGGTCGGCGGCTCGCGAGCGCAAGAAGCGTGCCGAGTTCGCCGTCATCGCGGAAAATCCAGAGCGCTACATTGCCCTCGTGCGAGCGATCAAACAGGAAGTCGACTGGCGACTTGACGGTTTGCCAAAAGACGGCAGTGCGCTGCGTCTCAAGCGGCTCGCCTACGACCCGAACTTCGGAACCGTCGGCGTGGCAACGTACGGCAAGGATCGGCGGTGCTTCTTGTACGAGCTTTCGCCGTTCTTCCATGGCGGCGCCCCGGCGGTTCCGAATGGCGACCTGCCGCGTAACGTGCTGCGAGGATTCGTGGTGAGCGGTCATTCGCCGTTGATGCTCGAAGACCTCAGGTCGACCGATGATCTTGATGCTTCGAGGCCGCATGCGCTCGTATCGAAGACGAGCACTCCGTTGGTGACCCCCGTCCCCGTACCGCTCGCCACGCTCGAAACGCTCTACGCCAAATTGGTGATGAGTGACGACTGGGACGACCCGATCAAGCTGCCGCGCCCCGTTTAGGGCGCGGTTTTTCATTGGCCGGCATGCCGCCGGGCTGTCTGCGCTTGTACTGGCCAGGCTTCCCTGTTACAGTAAAAGGTAATGAGCGATGCCGCTAACAAAAGCGACAAGACGCCGCCGACCAAATCGACGGTCATTTTATTGTTCACTATTGCCGCCGATACTACTTGGCGCATGTTCGTGCCGATAATTGGTGGTACTATAGGAGGAGTATGGGCGGATAACGCGTTCGGGCCGAAACCGGCATGGACCGTTGCAGGGGTCGCGCTTGGAGTCGTGGCCGCGACGTTGCTCGTCCGCCAACAAATGAGGAAGAAAGTATAGACATGATGAATAATTTTGCCGCCATGGACCTGCATATCAGCATCGCCGCCGAGCCGTTGTTTCATATTGGCACGTTCCCGGTGACGAACGCGTTGGTCAACGGCCTCGTCGGCGCGATCATCACCGTCGCGATCCTATGGTATGTCGCCGGCAAGGTCAAACGCGGCAAATACAACCGTTTCGTGGGCCTCGTGCAGTGGGTGTTCGAAGGCTTGCTCGCGCAGATCGACGGCGTCATTCCCGACAAAAAGTTGGCGCGGCGCATTACACCGCTCGCCGTCACCATATTCTTCGTGGTGCTCGTGAACTACTGGCTCAGCATTTTGCCAG
>JALRBE010000035.1 GCA_023262335.1 Candidatus Saccharimonadia bacterium
GTTCCGGGCCGAAGGCAGAATAGCTCTGAAGTCACTCGCCATCGGCGACTACGACGGCATGCACGTGAGCAAGGCGGCGCATTTTGACGACGTGGTGGCGCGCTATTGGCACGACCGGGAGCATTTGCACGTGCCCGTGGACGACGTGGCTCGGCGGGACATGGGCGACGGCCAAGGGATTCGTTTGAAGTTCCACCTGGCAGGAACGCAGGGCGTACGCCAGCGGAGGCTTATCGACCGGTCGTTGCCGCGAGACGACGGGTTGCCACCAGCGGCACGGGCTACGAGGAGCAACATGCTTGAATCGGTGTTTTTGGACGTGCCGCACGACATGCTGCGGCAAGAAGACGAAGCCGAGCGTGATGCTCGGTTTGAGACGGTACGGGGAGCGATCGCCAGGCTGGCGACCGCGCAAGTCGGCGTGCTGCAGCATCCGCAGGCGTACGTGGTGCCGTACCAGCTCGATTCGGCCGACAGGGCCTTGCTTGCGCAGGCTCGTCATAGCCGGGAATCCTAAGAACTAGTCGAGCCGCTGGCCGCTCAAACCGATGACGGCGATCAGCAAGAAAATCAGGCCGATCATGAATACGAACACGAGGAACGGCAAGAAGAGCGTCAGCCATGACAACCAGTGGGCGTCGGGTTTTTTGTCGCCGAGCTTGTCGAACTGACGGTAAAGGACCGAGTTGACCGACGTCGACACGATGTTCGGGATGAGGCCGAACGTAATGAGGTTGAACAGGGTCTGCGACGCGAACGTCGTGATCCAGCCGCCCTTCGTCAAACGGAGGCTTTCTTTGACGGCGGCGTTGCCGCGCAGGTTCTTGGATTCGTCGTAGAACGCGACGCCCGCCAGGCTGTAGCGCACGGCCATGATGATACCTGGAACGATGAACAGCAGCGTCCATAGGAACGTTTTGACGAAGATGATGATGCGTAGCCATACGTAGCTCCATAGGTTGTCAAACGCGACGCGGAACGCTTCGCTGAGCTTGACAGGCTTGCCTTGGGCGAGTCGCGACGACGTGTAGGCTTCGATGCCGCCGAACAGCGCGCCGAGAAGCATGGCGGCGAGCGAGATGATAGCCACGGCACCGGCGGCAGCCAGCCATTCGTTCGGTCCCCAGCTGGCAAAATGGTTGGCAACTTGGCTTGAGAAGCTAGCGGCAGGATCGGCGGCGTTCGAGGCGCGCTCGGCGATTTCGCTCAGCTTGTCGTCTTGCGGCGTGTTTGGACGGAACAGGCCGAGGATCGACAACCCGACGAACAGGAACGCGACGCCGCGCGCCAATTCGAACAGGAGCGTGATGCCAGTGATGGCGATAGTGAACGGATTGTTCTGGTAGTCGGCTTGCTTGGTTGCTTTCTTGGTCATGGAGGCTCCTGCTTTGTTGTGGCCAGTATATCAAGAAGCTGGGTGCCCTGCTAGACTGGAGCCATGGAAGACCCCCGCTACGACCCTGAACTCATAAAGAACGGCGACCGCCGCAACGTGACTGACGAGTTCCGTACCATGACCGTCGAAGCGATCAAGGACGAACTGGACAAGCGTCGCCATGGATTCCACGTGGCCATCGAAAACTACCAACATGACTTTAATATCGGGACGATCGTGCGCAACGCGAACGCGTTTAACGCGGCGGCCGTGCACGTGATCGGCCGCCGGCACTGGAACCGGCGCGGGGCGATGGTGACGGACCGCTACATGCACGTGCTGCACCATCCGGATATCGAAAGTTTCAAGCGGCACGTTGGCGATTTGGCGATCGTTGGAATCGACAACGTGGCTGGCAGCGTGCCGCTCGCGAAAACCGGGCTGCCGACGTCGGCGGTGCTCGTGTTCGGCGGCGAAGGGCCGGGCCTCAGCGCGGAAATGCTCAGCGCGTGCGAACAGGTCATTGCTATCGAGCAGTTCGGTAGCACGCGGTCGGTCAACGTCGGCGTGGCGTCGGGAATCGTCATGTACGAGTGGGTACGGCGCCATGTTCTTGACGTCGCGTAAGCGTTATGCAATAGCGTTGTAATTTATGCGAATTTTCAGTCACGTTGTTGACGCGTATTCCTGGAAGTGCCATGCTAGATATATAACAGTGTGGAGGGAAACATATGTTAAATGTTCATCAAATAGGGAACCATTTGAAGTACATGCGCTCTAACTGGATGGTCATGGTGGGAGGATTCGTCCTCGTTTTGGCAACGGTACTGACGTTGGGGTCATTGACAAAGGCGGGCGGCGACGCGTTCGCGACCACGTATTCGAATTATTACGGTAGTACGTACGGCAGCGGTAATAACAATACGTACGGCAGTTATTACAACTCGACGTACGGCAGCCCAAGCAGTAGTGGCAATACGTACTCGAATTATTACAATTCGACGTACAAGCCGAGTGGCAACACCTACGGCAGCTACTACAATAATACGTACAACAATAATCCGTACAGCTCGACGTACTCGAACACGTACAAGTACTACTACAACAACAAGTACTGGAGCAATCCGTGCAGCAGCAACTGCGGAACGTACAGCAATTACTACAGCAGCACGTACTACCCGCACTACTACAACGGGTATTACTACAGCACTCCGCAGGGCGGCTCGCAGAACACGTACAGCAGCTATTACAGCAGCACCTACCCGTACTACTACAACAACAAGTACTGGAACAAGCCATGTAGCAGCAGCTGCGGTACCTACAGCAACTACTACAGCAGCACGTACTACCCGTACTATTACAGTGGCCGCTACAACAGCAAGCCATGTAACTGCTCGACGCCAACGCCGACTCCGCAGCCGACGTACACGCCGCGCCCAACTTACACGCCGGCTCCAAGCCCAAGTCCTGCCCCGGTTACCAACAACAACGTGAACACGAACACGGCGACCGCTACCGCGAACGTGGTGATCAACGCCGCTGCCGCGACCAATCCGGCACCGTCGGCAAAGACCGTTTCGACCGTCGCTGCCGCTCCGGCTCCGATCGTCGGCGCCAAGGGCGATGTCATGCTGCCACAAACCGGTTCTGCCGAAGACATGATCGTTGGCGGCCTCGGCCTGGGAAGCATGGTTGCCGCAGGTGCCATGTACGCGAACTCCCGCCGCGACTTGCTCGCAGCATTGTACAAGCGCTAGTGTTGCTCTTTAAACATAAACGTGCTATAATAAAAGTATGAACTACGTTAGTAACCATCACGCCCATCTGTTGCCGGAGCGAGTCGGTTAGTTCGATACATACAAAAACATGAATACGCCGAACATCGCTTCGGCGTATTTTGTTTGCGAACTAATCACATGAAAGGAATCATATGAACGAAGTATACATTTCAAAAGGCAACAAAACGCAGGCGCTCTCGTGGCTGTCGCAAAACGGGTATCCCGTTCCGAATTTGGAACGGAGGCGACTTCATCGACGAGGTTGCTGACTACCGCTATATCGTGGCCAGAAGCAGTGACGCGCTAAAAGGGCTTGAGTACAAGCAGGCCGGCTCGTTCGCCATAGTCGGGTCGGACAGCGTGAGCGAATACGCGCCGAAGGGCGACTGCGAGCCGCTCGAACCGGTCGCTGACCTGCGGTTCGCCTTGATCGCGACTAGCCAGCGCGTGCGAAGCGTGCGTAGCAAAGCCAGGGCGGGCGAGCCGCTCAGAATAGGGACGTCATACCCAAAAACGGCAGGCGCGGTGCTGGCATCGGTCGGCGTGAACGCGGTCATGGACGAACGGACGATCGTCAGCGGCGGCGTGGAATCGCTGCCTTGGCAGCCTGAGCGCGGCGTCGACGCGCTGTTCGAACTGGTGCAGAGCGGCGAATCGCTCCGGCAGAACCGCCTGGAAATAGTAGCGGACGGCCTGGCTCTGGTGAGCCTGGTCAAAGTGACAAAGAATTACCAATAATGTTAGGATAAGGACAAATGACCTCACTTTCATCACTCCCATACAAAGGCACGCGCGATTATTACCCGGAAGACAAGCGCGTGCAAAACTACATATTCGAGACGTGGCGACGGGTCGTCGAACGCTACGGCTACCAGGAGTACGGCGCCCCCATGGTGGAGCCGCTCGAAGTCTACACGGCGAAGTCGGGCAAAGAGCTTGCCGACGAGCAGACGTACAGCTTCGTTGACCGCGGCGACCGGACCGTTGCCATCCGTCCGGAGATGACACCGAGCATCAGCCGCATGGTCGCTGGCCGTCGGCAAGAGCTTGGCTACCCGGCCAGGTTGTATAGCATCGCTAACTTCATGCGCTACGAACGGCCGCAGCGTGGCCGCGAACGTGAGTTTTGGCAGCTGAACGCCGATATCTTCGGCGTGGAGAGTTCGCTCGCGGAAGCCGAAATCATCGGCATGGCCTACGACACGGTCAAGGCGTTCGGCGCCAAAGACGACATGTTCGTCATCCGTATCAACAATCGCAAGCTTATCGACTTCGTCATGTCGGGGTATCTTGGTTTGGACGTGGTTGGCAGTCAGATGATGATGAAGTTGTTCGACCGACGGAACAAGATCGACGCTGAGGAATTCGAGCGCCAAGCGCGGGAAATTCTTGCCGATGGAGCCGACGAAGGCATGCGCAAGATAGGCAAGCTGCTCGACGTGACAAGCGTGACGTCGTTGCCGTCCAGCTTGCAGGACAGTACTCTAGTAGAAGAAATCAAGGAGCTCGAAGCGCGGCTGCTGAAGAACGGCGTCAAGAACGTGAAGTTCGACATGACGCTCATGCGCGGCCTCGACTACTACACAGGCACGGTGTTCGAGGTGTTCGACATGCACCCCGACAACAACCGGTCGATGTTCGGCGGTGGCCGGTACGACGGCTTGGTCGGTTTGTTCGGCGTGGAGTCTATTCCGACGGTCGGCATGGCCCCTGGTCTGACCCCAATGGAATTGTTCCTCCGCTCGCACAACTTGCTGCCAGAACTCGCGCCGGCGACGGAACTCGGCATTATCATCGTGGACGAAGACAGCGTGCAGAGCGCGCTCGACCTGGCACGGACGCTCCGCGACGAAGGCATGAACGTCGAGACGGACATTAGCGGCCGCAAACTCGACAAACAGATCAAAGCGGCTATCAAGAAGCAGCTGCCGTTCATCATATTCGTTGGTGAGAACGAGACAAAAGAGCACATCTACGGGTTGAAGAACCTGGCGACCGGCGAAGAAGAGCGGCTGAGCGCGGAGCGGATCGTTTCGAAGATCAAAGATTATCGTCGCGGACCTGTTGACGACGATGCTGAATTATAATTTGGCATAACCGCTATCTCTGTTGTCGTTTTGTATTTTTACTGAGAATCAGTTGATTGCCGCGTGCGTTGGCGGTATAATAAAGATACCTAGATGGAGGGTACTACCGGACGGAAGGACGGAAGATGAAATTGCCATTTAAGGTGCCGGCAATCGTGCTGGCTGCGCTCGCGGCGCTGTTCATGGGCTTCGGCTCTGCGACCGTGGGTACCGGCGTCGCCAACGCCAATCCGTGGTGCGGCAACCACCAGGTCGGCTGGCCGAACGGTGGCTGCAACGACCAGTGGAACGTCACTGTCGGGATCAACTGGCAGGGCCACGGCGGCGGTTACGGCTGCGGCAACAACTGCGGACCAGGCAACTGGGATCAGCGTGTGTGGAAGGACGGTCCTCCGGGACTGCCGCCTGTGCTGGTGGAGGCCTACAAGGTCAACTGGCGTTGGTGCCCCATTTGGGGAACCAACGACTGGGAGCTCCGCCCCTGGTAGCTGGCCGCTCGAGCGCACCGCCCTGTCTCAATCGCACAGCGATGAGACAGGGCCTTTTCAATTTGTCGCAGTGCATTGCGATAACGCTTAAAAATACTTTACAATCTACTTTACACATAAGCTAGCCGTGGCTATAATAAAAGTACCCAGTATTTCTACTCGTAGGGGGTATGAAAGGTGAACAACGCACGAACCGTGAAAACCGCGGTCCTGGGAGCTCTCATCGCGCTCATTGCCAGCCTGTTCGTCGCGACACCCGCGGCGAACGCGTACGGTGGGTCGCCGTGTACCAATGGGTACCAGCCGGCCGGCAAGTTCGTCCAGTACGGCGTGCAGGACGTCTGCGCGCACCCGTCGGTTATCGACTTCCGGGGCTTCGTGAACCCGGTAGCGGCGTCCAGGCCGGAGGCACCGCCGCGGCGATTCCTGCCGGAGTTCGCGCGGCTCGACACCAACTTGCCGCCGTGCTTCCAGTACGACCACCGGACGTACAACGGCTACTGCGCGCCAGGAGTGCTGCCGCTCTGGTACTAGCGCGCCGTGAGAGCCAGCCTCATGTTCGTTTGCGAGTAGGCAAACGCGCATGGGGCTCTTTTTACAGATGGCGACAGTCGCCATCCTTTTATTTTTCTGGTATAGTAGTCCGAGTATGAAGACTTCCGTGAAACACCTATCCGATACCAAGGTCGAGCTGACGATCGTCCTTGGCGAAAAAGAACTCAAAGATGCCGAACAGGTCGCGCTGACTAAACTGGCGAAAACCGTCAAAGTCCCCGGCTTCCGCAAAGGCAAGGTGCCTGTGGCCGTAGTAGCAAAACACGTCGACCCGAACGCGCTGATGCAACAGACGCTTGACGACGCGCTCAGCAAGGCCGTGTCGGAAGCATTTACGAGCGAGGACATCCAGGCGCTCGACCGCCCGCAAGTGGAGGTCAAGAAGTTCGTTCCTGGCAAGGAGTTGGAATTTACCGCCGAAACCGACGTGCTGCCAAAAGTGACGCTTGGCGACTACAAAAAGCTTGGCGTCAAAAAGACCGTTGGCAAAGTGACTGTCAAAGACGTCGACGAAATCATCGAGCGGATGCGCAAGGGCTTTGCCGAGCGCAAAGACGTTGACCGAGCAGCCAAGGACGGCGACGAAGCCGTGCTCGACTTTACGGGCAAGAAGGACGGCGTGGCGTTCGACGGCGGCAACGCGACGGATTACACGCTGGCGCTCGGCTCGAACCAGTTCATTCCTGGGTTCGAAGAAGCGATCGTTGGCCATAAAGCCGGCGAAGCGTTCGACGTGCCGCTGACGTTCCCGAAGGAATACCACTCGGCCGAACTGGCTGGTGCCAAAGTCGTCTTTGAAATCACGCTCAAGACCGTCAAAGAGATCGTACTGCCGGAACTGAACGACGAACTTGCTGCCAAGGCCGGACCGTTCACGACCGTGGCGGAACTCAAAGCCGACATCAAGCGTGAACTCGAGGCTGGCCGCGAACGCGAAGCGCTCGACAAATTCAAGGACGAGTTGGTCGGCAAGCTGATCGAGGTCAGTACCGTTCCCGTTCCTGAAATCTTAGTTGACGATCAGCGCAAATCGATTGAACAGGACATGACCCAGAACCTTGCGTACCAAGGTTTGACGCTCGACAACTACCTGGGCAACAAAAAGCTGACCTACGAAGAATGGCTTGCGACCGAAGTCAAGGAAGCGGCCGAAAACCGCGTGAAGGCCGGTTTGGTGCTCGCCGAACTCAGCAAGGTAGAGAAGGTGACGGCCACAGACGAAGAGCTGGCCGAAAAGATCCGCCAGTACCAGGAACAATATGGTAACCGTTCGAAACAGGACTTCACTACGCCTGAACTGCAACGCGACATCGCCAACCGCCTACTGACCGACAAAACGATCGACCGGCTCGTTGAAATCAATGCCTAGAGCATCGAAATCACAGAAGGTTTATTTTTCGACGCTGCTTTATATCGTTGCAGGTCTTTTGATTGCCACAGGTTTCATGTCGTTCCTGTTTATCGAAGCTATCAACGTTTCGCTTGGATTGATAGTGATCGGGATCATTTTGCTGCCGGTCGTTTCGACGATAGCGCAGAAGACGAAGTAGTTAGCACTCGCTTGACGTGAGTGCTAACAAAGCGCTATACTTGGTATATGAATAGAGATAGTGCGAAACCAACGAGTTACTTAGTGCCAACGGTTATCGAGCGTACGAGCGAGGGAGAGCGCGCGTTCGACATTTACAGCCGGTTATTGAACGAACGCATCATCTTCCTTGGCGAAGACGTCAACGAGCATACCGCGAATATCGTGGTGGCCCAGTTGCTGCACCTCGCGTACGAAGACAGCAAGAAGGACATCAAACTGTACATTAACAGCCCTGGCGGCAGCGTGTACGACGGCCTGGCCATTTACGACACCATCCAGTACATCAGCCCCGACGTCCAGACGATCGGCATCGGCTTGCAGGCGAGCATGGGCGCGTTCCTACTGAGTAGTGGCACCAAGGGCAAGCGGTTCGCGTTGCCAAGCAGCCGCATTATGATTCATCAGCCGTCGAGCGGTACCCAGGGCAAGATTACCGACCAAGAAATCGCGCTCAAGGAAGGCTTGTATCTCAAGCACCAGCTGAACAAGATTCTTGCCAAGAACACCGGGCAAAAACTGGCGAAGATCGAAAAAGACGTCGACCGCGACTTTTGGATGAGCGCCGAAGAAGCCGCCGCGTACGGCATTGTCGACAAAGTAATCGAAAAAGCGTAAAACGAGTCCGCTTGAAAACAAAATAGCTCCATGTCATCGACACGGAGCTATTTTGCTACCGATGGCAATGAATGGAGCTAGGGCGCTCTGAAATGGCTGGGGTTATCAAGAGTGGGTCCGAAAACGGCAGTACCACTCATGATATACGACGTACCGCGATAGCCATCCGGATGGGAGCCTGCTGCCGTGATGACGCCGATGACTGCATTCGCGTTGACGTTGCGAGCGGCTTCCTCCATGCGTGCCTGTGCGAGCTTGAGCGCTTGTTGCGCGTTATCTGCCATAGCGGAGACGAGGATGAATCCACGGTGGAGCAGGCGGGCACCGTTGTAGCCCGGAATGGTGTCGGTGGTCGAGAGCATGACGGTTTGGTCGGTCATTATGCCTCCATAGTGAGAGCTACTTCCTGAGGGTACAGGATTAGTTTTATTATAACATATAATAATTAAAAAATCAATATATAGCAAATCACTGAAAAATATACCGTAAACCCCTTGATTTTTACGCGTTGACCGTGCACAATGAATACTAAGAAGTAGAGTAGCTTGGTATACCCATGTCCGGATTTTGTGGCGGAATCACCGGACAGCCAAGCTTAGTGAATCTTCGGGCCGGATCACTAAACCACTAATAATCATTGCGAGGCAAGAATGGCGAAAGCAACCAAAGCGGCTGCACGTGTGTTTTTTACCAAAGACGACACTGCGCTGCCACTACCAAACTTGATCGCTCATCAAAGTGACAGCTGGCGAGAATTCGTCGAGACTGGCTTGAGCGAGATTTTCACGGAACTGAATCCTATCGAGGATTACACCGGGCAAAAACTGGAACTGCGATTCAAGGAATATCACTTCCAGGACCCGAAGATCACCGAGCGTGACGCGAAAGAAAACAACCTGACCTTCGACGCGCCGCTGCAGGTGAACGTGGAGCTGACCAATAAGGTTACCGGCGAGGTCAAGGAACAAGAAATCTACCTTGGCGACTACCCATGGATGACCGACCGCGGTACATTCATCATCAACGGTACCGAACGCGTGGTCGTTTCGCAGCTTATTCGTAGTGCCGGCGTGTTCTTCACCGCCGACGCGGCGGCAGGCCGCAACTTCTACGGCGCGAAGCTGATTCCAGGCCGTGGCGCATGGCTTGAATTCGAAACCGCAAGCAACGGCGCGATCTATGTCAAAATCGACCGTCGCCGCAAGCTGCCTGTCACCACGCTGCTCCGCGCGCTTGGTCACAACAAGACGTCCGAAATCAAGTCGATCTTCGAAGACATCGATACCGGTGACGTCAAATACATCGACGCGACTCTCGAGAAAGATCCGGCCCGCGGATCGAACGAAGCGTTGATCGAAGTCTACCGCCGCCTCCGCCCAGGCGACCTCGCGACCGTCGACAATGCCCGCACCATGATCGAGCGCATGTTCTTTGACTTCAAGCGCTTTGACTACAGCCGCGTTGGCCGCTACAAGCTGAACCAACGGCTTGCGCTGGAAGTCGCAAACACCACTGAGAACCGCGTGTTCCAAATGAGCGACCTTATCGCGATCATCCGCGAAATCATCCGCCTCAACAACACTCAGGAAGACGCCGACGACATCGACGCCCTGAACAACCGTCGCGTCAAATTGGTCGGCGAACTGGTTGCCCGCCAGTTCCGCGTTGGTATGCTCCGCATGCAGCGTAACGCCATGGACCGCATGAGCATGAGCGACATCGAAAGCGTCACTCCAGGCCAGCTGATCAACGCCCGCCCGGTCGTCGCTGCCGTCCGTGAATTCTTCGCGAGTTCGCAGCTCAGCCAGCTTATGGACGACACCAACCCGCTTGCAGCCCTCAGCCACAAGCGCCGCCTTTCGTCGATGGGTCCTGGCGGTCTTTCCCGCGAACGCGCAGGCTTTGACGTCCGTGACGCCCACCCGACGCACTACGGCCGCCTTTGTTCGGTCGAAACGCCTGAAGGCGCGAACATCGGCCTCGTGCTGAACCTCGCGTCGTACGCGCGCATTAACGAGTACGGCTTCATCGAAACGCCATACCTCAAGGTGAAAGACGGCAAGGTAACCGACGAAGTCGTGTACCTGGACGCCAGCCAAGAAGCGGTCGAAGTCATCGCTGATGCCGGCGCCGAACTGGACAAAGACGGCGCGTTCCTCGCTGAGCGTGTCTCGGCTCGTAACGGACTGCTGCCTGAGCAGGTCGACGTAACGGAAGTTACCTACATGGACGCCGCGCATAAGCAGATCCTTGGTAGCACCGCCAGCCTCGTTCCGTTCATCGAAAAGAACCGTGTTGACCGCTCGCTGACGGGCTCGAACATGCAGAAGCAAGCTGTACCGCTGCTTGCCCCTGAAGCTCCTGTCGTCGGTACTGGTATCGAAGCCGAACTGGCGAAGAACACCAGCCAGCTGATCGTTGCCGAAGGCGCGGGTGAAGTCGTTCGTGCGGACGGCGATGAAGTCCACGTCAAATACGCGGATGGCACCAAGGTTCACGAAGTCATTCACTTCTCGAAGAGCAACGACGACCGCTCGATCAACCAAAAGGTCCGCGTCAACCGCGGCGACAAGGTCAAGAAGGGCGATATCCTTATCGAAGGTGCGTCCGTTGCCGAGGGCGAACTCGCGCTTGGTCGCGACCTTACCGTAGCCTTCATGCCATGGGGCGGCTACAAC
>JALRBE010000036.1:0-274 GCA_023262335.1 Candidatus Saccharimonadia bacterium
CCATAGTTCGCGGATTCGAGTTACCGAATATTCATACCGTGCTATTACCAGCCGCGTTGTCGATCGTTTTCTTCGGAGCTGGTCATATAGTCTACGCGAAGACGCTCCAGCGGGTCGAAGCATCCGCGTTCTCCATATTGTTCGCCACGCAAGCCGTGTGGATTATGCTGCTTGGTATCGTTCTTTTGAACGAAACGATGACCGGCATGCAGATCGCCGGTTCGGTACTTATCCTTGCTGGCATCGTCATCCTTACGAAAAAGCTACGCACGCT
>JALRBE010000036.1:326-10424 GCA_023262335.1 Candidatus Saccharimonadia bacterium
GGTCGTACGTCGGGCGGTTCACCGATCCAGTTTCCTGGGCGGCGTTCAGCTTCATCGCGACCTCGCTCGTCGCGCTTGCGATTCGGCCTAGGTCGGTTCGCAAAATGCCACCGCTACTGCGCCCGAACGTCGCCTGGAAGCTGATTGCTCTTGGCGTGCTTTACGGCATTGGCAGTCTCGCCATGCTACTGGCATACAAAACGGGCACGTTCGCTTTGGTCACGCCGATTCGTCAGACAAGTATCGTCGTGACAGTTATCCTCGCGCTCACGTTCCTGCCAGCAGAGCGGAAAGGCGTGAAGAGAAAGCTCCTCGCTGCGCTCGTCTGCGTCGTCGGTACGATCCTCATCGTCGTTTAGCCATGCCGTGTTTGCTATACTGGCACCATGGCAAATACATTCGTTATCTGCGCGAGCGCCAGCTCCTACCGACGAGTCATAGACGCATGCAAAGATTTCGACGCGCTCGGCATCCGCTTTGTACTCCCGAAGACTGCGGAAAAAATGAGGTCAGCAGGCGACGCGAACATCGAAGCTGTCACTGATTGGTCGGCTGCGCCGGACGGCTACCACGGCAAGTCGCTTCTTATACGCGAACACTTCAAAGAAATAGAAAAAGGCGATGCGTTGCTCGTTATGAATTACGAAAAACACGGCATCGATAATTACATCGGACCGAACGTGCTCATGGAAATGTCTACCGCGTTTTATTTGGGCAAGCCGATTTACGTTTTGAACGGCAAGCCAGACGGTTCGCCACTGATCGACGAAATCCTTGCGCTGGAACCGGTATTCCTTAATGGTGACGTCAGCCAGCTTACCGAATAAACGCTATAGACCGAGTTCTTCGTTTACGATTTTTATGACTTCGTTCGGCGACAGGTCCGACTTGACGGCATGACGATGCGCGCCTAATGCAAGCGCGTTCAACAAATCCTCTCCAGAAGACAAATTACTCATCACAACGACACGCGTACGTGGTGATTTTTCAGCCAGCCGGGCTTCTTGCAAGAAGCCTACTCCGTTGAGTACCGGCATCATCAGATCGAGCAGAATAAGGTCGAAGGTATCAGACCCGCAGATATCAAGCGCCTCCTGGCCGTTGTTTGCTACCGTGACATCCAGCCCCTCCTGCGCGCCAAGTAATATCGAGTACGCGTCACGAAGGATTTTCTCATCTTCTACGAGAAGTACTTTACGCATCCTGCGACTCCTTTGGAACCTTGATGGTAAACGTCGTGCCTTTGCCTGGCAGCGAATCGACAGCGATCGTGCCGCCATGCAATTCGATGATCCTGTATGCCCAGTACAGTCCAAGGCCGCTACCCCCGACTTCTTCGGAGAGCTCGTTCGGGATCCGGCTGAATTTCTTGAATAACTTCGAAAATGCCGAATCATCAATTCCTACACCGGTGTCGGCAATTGCTACGGAAACGTCGTTCTCGTCATGCCACACGCTAATACTGATCGTTCCATCATCGTGCGTGTATTTGCTCGCATTGTCGAGGATGTTTTCAAGCACCATGCGGAACCGCGCGGTATCCACGTGCGCCACGACGGGCTTCTTAGGGATATCAAACACCACCATCTGCCGCTTGACCGTGATTCGCTCCTCTTGCTCGTTCACGACATCGGCGATAAGTTTGCCTACGTCCCTCTTCTCCTTTTTCAAGATGACCTTGCCGGCATCGACCTGGGCCACTCGGAGCAAATCGTTGATAAGTTCGATTTCGCGGTCGTTGCTTTCGTAGGCTCGCGTCAAGTATTCGCGTTGCAACCCGGTCAGTTCGCCTGCGTACCCTTGCAACACCAGGCCAAGAAACTGCTTGACCCCGCTCGCTGGCGTGCGCAATTGGTGTGACGCGAGCGATATGAACTCATCCTTCGACTTGTTCAGTTTTTGCAGTTCCATGCTTTGCCGTTTCAACATCTGGTTCGCGCGGTGCAGCTGTTCGTCACGTTTTTTGCGGTCGCTCAAGTCACGCGTCACTTTGGCGAAACCTACGAGAACACCCTCGTCATCAAACAATGCCGTGATCACCACGTTCGCCCAGAAGCGGCTGCCGTCCTTGCGTATTCGCCAACCTTCGTCTTCGACGTGCCCGTTCTTTCGTGCCTCCACGAGTTCCCACGCCGGCTTTCCCGCCGCGATATCTTGAGTCGGGTAAAAGACCGAGAAGTGCTTACCGATTATTTCGTCGGGCGAATAACCCTTGAGCTTTTGCGCCCCTGGGTTCCATGTTGCGATCCTGCCGTCAGGATCCAACAGGAATATGGCATATTCCTGGATCGTATTGACGAGCAACCGAGAAAACTCCGTGTATTCTCGTGATCCTACTTTCAATTTCGCCAGACGGTTATCTGTGGCCACGGAAATACCTCATTATTCCATTATATCGCCCGCCGGGGCGTTTTGTCAGCACCATGTATTACTGTGGCGAATCGGGACCAAGCATCGCTTCGACCTGCTCGCGCGTCACGTCTATAACGGCGCCCGCCGAGACCGCTCCGCTGAGCATCTGCTTGGCGACGAGATTCTCGACGGCACGCTGCACGACCCGTCGCATCGGTCGTGCGCCCAAACGAGGGTCGTATCCTTTGTCCACGAGATATACTTTGGCATCATCGGTTACGTTCACGCTGATTTTTTGGGAGGCCAACTGTTTGTTGATCCCCGCGATAATCAGGTCAATGACCTGCACGAGTTCTGGTTTCTCGAGCGGACGGAACACGACGATTTCGTCGAACCTGTTTAAAAATTCCGGCCTGAACTGGTTGCTACTGATAAGTTCGTCAACAAATTGCCGCTCAAAATCCTGCAGCTTATACCCTCGTTCGATATACTCACGAATACGGTCGGCTCCGGCATTGCTCGTCGCGATCACGATAGCGTCCCTAAAACTCACCTCACGGTTCTTAATATCGCGCAGGATTCCTTCGTCAAGAAGCTGCAGCAACGTGGTCAGCACCTGCGGGTGAGCCTTTTCAATTTCGTCCAGCAAGACCACGGAAAACGGCTGCTTCATGACCTGTGCGGTCAAGCTCGTTGGATCTTCCGCGCCATCCGCGATAAGCCGGGACACGTCTTCGGGCCTGACGTACTCGTTCAGGTCGAGCCGCACCATCCGTTCCTCTCCGCCGAAATAAACGTCGGCTAACGCCTTGGAAAGTTCCGTTTTACCAACGCCCGTAGGACCGAGGAACAAGAACGTCCCGACCGGTCGGCTGACGTTGCGCACGCCGGCGCGAGCCCTCCGCAACGCATCGCTTACGACTTGGACGGCCCGTGTCTGATTGATCATCCGTTCATGAATGAGATCCTCAAGGTTCAACAGTTTTTCCCGCTCGTCGTCCGTATTCGCGACGCCGACTTTGATGTCCATGGTCTTCTCTATAGCCATATGGACCGAATTCGCCGTCACGACGCCGTTTTCCGAATACCCCGCCGCGCTCTCGAGGAGCTTCAGTGCCCTGCCTGGCATCGCCAAGTCGTGCACGTACCGCTCACTGAGGTCGTACGCCTCTTGGAGCGCTTGGTACATGTACGTGACGTGCCGTTGGTACTCGGCATAAATCAGCTGGTGCCGCATGACTGCCATCGTTTCCTGTTTCGTCGCAGGCGTTATGCTGATGCGGTTCAGCGCGTTCGCGAGACTCGGGTTACGCTGGCTTATTTGCAGGAACCGCTGCTCGTCCATAGTAAGGATGATGCGCAGATTGCCTGCTTCCAATATCGGAAGCAGCATGTTCGAAAGATCGACCGACCCGACGCCTTCCTCGAAGAAAAGCTGCGCGTTATCGAGGCAAATGATAATATTCTTCGCCGAATACGCCTCTCCCAGCACGCGCATAACCAGACCTTCCAATTCACCCCTGCCGGGGGCGGCTGCAATCAACGACGAAGCATCAAGAAGAAAAATCTGGCGGAATTTCAAACTTTGGGGAATGCGCGCGGACGCATCGAGAATGCGATCGGCCAGATCGTGAACGATCGTGGTCTTGCCGACGCCAGTCTCCCCTACCAACACCGCGTTTTGACGGCCGCCGCTCGAAAACGTGCTTATGAGCTGGTCGAGTGCCGCCACATGCGATCCTACGTCAACCGACACTTTCGCGCCCGTTCCGTCAGACAGGTTCTGGCCGAAACGTCGCAACAACGGAATGTAGCCGAATGAAAAATCACGAGCGATACCGCCCGTTCTCCGCGGACGGCTGCCCTCTTCGATCATCCGCTTCAAATCCTCGTACCACCGAGCGCCTTCTATAAGGTCGTCGCTTCCAAGCTTCATATGAGCGAGCAAGTCTTCGTGACCAGGAAAACTGAATATGACAGCCACGGCGAGCACGGCGCCGTCGATAGTCTCGCTGCCCGTCTGCTCGCGGATGCGCAGCGCATTCTGCCAAATCGCTTGCGTTTCCGCTGGGTCATCGCTCGTAATGTTTTGCAGCGTCACTTTCGTGATACCGAACCGCGCGGCGAGGAATTGACCTCCCTGCACCGATGCCGCAATGTCGGCGATTTGTCGCGGCGACGGCGAGGTATTGAGCTTTCCAAGGATATCTCCGGCAAGCAGACCGTCGACCGTGACACCGGCCGTTTTAGGAGCTGTCAGCTCGTGCGAATACCACTGCAACACCATGAACGGCAACGCCGCGAAGCCGACGAGTATCCATCCGGCCGCAACGCCGGCGGACAGCACGGCGACGCCGCCAACCACGAGAAATGCGCACATAAGACCAAGCGCGATGCGCCCGCCCTTGCCAACGCGCGCGCCGAACCTGGCTTTGGCAGCCCGGACGCTCGTACCGTTATATAACGGCTCCATCAGAGCACTGGCCCCACGAACGCGAGCACGGCGCCGGCCACCGGAAGCAGCGGCACCAGCCCCCATGCCACTAACAATAGGCCGCTAAGAACCGCTTGGAGCGCGATGGCAATGCCCCCGACGACCAGGATAACCGTGCGTACCATCGCGCCGATCAAACGTGACACCAATTTGTCGACCAACGCGCGCATTTGTACGTTCAACGAGCCATCGACCCTCCCGGCCGATATTTGGCGGAAAGGCGAGAAAAGCGTTTTTACGAGCAAACCGATCGAGAAATAGTCGATCGTACCGTCGAGACGCACAGAAGCAAGCCGTGCGCGACCGCGCCAGCCATCACCGTACCACCAGCGAAGCAGCTCGGTTACCAAAAGCATAAACACATTGTATCACCTCGGAGTACGCTATAATAGGAGGAACATGGCCAAACCTTACAGCGTTCTTGCAGGCAAAGCCGTTCGTGCTCTGGCGCGCTTGCGTGGCGGCGGTTCGGCACTACCCGGATTATTCGTCGAAAAAATCGATCGCGACTTCGTGGCGGCGGCGCTCGCGCAACTGCCACACGGGGTGGTCCTTATTAGCGGCACGAACGGCAAGACCACGACGACAAAAATGGTGGTCGAACTACTAGAAAGCCAAGGCATGAAAGTATTCACTAATCGCACCGGTAGCAACTTCAGCCGTGGTGTCGCCGCGGCCCTGCTTGGCGAGGTGGATGCGCGGGGCCGACTGGTCGCCGACATCGCCGTACTGGAACTCGACGAAGCGCACGCCGTGCATTTCGTTCACAAGGTTCCACCGCGCTACAGCCTGCTTCTCAATGTTATGCGCGACCAGCTCGACCGCTTTGGCGAAATCGACGCGACCGCGAACATGCTCGCCGAAATCGCGCGCGCCACGACCGATACGGTCGTTGTCAATCGCGAAGACCCACGCCTACGCATAGTCGCGCGGACGATCAAGGCCCGCGTACGGTATTTCGGCCTGCATGACAGTCTGCTTTCGTCGTTCCCGAATGACGACAGCCTGCATGGTGGCGATACCGAGAGCGACGATCGGCCGGCGGCGGACGTCGTTCTGGCGCGACTCGGTGACACCGCGACGTTCTCGCTCCACGGCAAGCCGGTCACGACGCCGCTCAAACTGCAGGGCGTATACAACGTATTCAACGCGGCGGCGGCGCTCGCGCTCGCGCTCGCTATCATTGGCGACGATGTCGACGAGCCAAAACTCATCGCCCGTCTCGCCGACGTCACGCCTGCGTTCGGCCGCGGCGAGAAGCTGGTCGTGGACGGCCAGCCTTGCGAGTTGGTCCTCGTAAAAAACCCGAGTGGTTTCCGGCTCGGATTGAAATCATTCCCACCCGAAGGCTACGCCACCATGATTGCCATAAATGACAATTACGCGGACGGTCGCGACATGAGCTGGCTGTGGGACGTCGACTTCGAAAGCCTGCACGAGGGAGTCGCCGAGGTAACGGGCGTTCGCGGCTACGATATGGCCTTGCGGCTTCAGTACGACGACGTACCGGTCGGACACGTCGACACGAACCTCACGCGGGCCCTCGCGAACTTCTTGGCCGTGAGCGCGGGAAAACCGAAACGGATTTACTGCACGTACACCGCAATGCTTGCGCTTCGCCGTGAACTTGGCAAGCATGCGAAGGTAGAGGTCATATCGTGACAAAAAAACGACTCACTATCCTGCAGCTGTATCCCCGAGACATGAACATTTACGGCGATCACGGCAACATGCTCGTGCTCAAGCGGCGAGCGCAGTGGCACGGGTTCGACGTGCGCGTCGTCGAATACAACCCTGGCGATACGTTTCCAGAAACCGTCGATATCGTCCTTGGCGGCGGCGGGCAGGACAGTGGCCAGGACAAGATCCAGCAAGACCTCCTTTCCATAGGGCCCCGTCTTCGAAAACTCGCGGACGACGGCGTGCCCATGCTTGTCATATGCGGATTATACCAACTATTCGGCACGTTCTTCAAAACGCAGGATGGTCACGTTATCAAAGGTATCGGACTGTTCGATATCGAAACGGTCGCAGGACCCGAACGGCTCATTGGCAATATCGTGACGAAAAGTGACGACTTCGGCGACATCGTCGGATACGAAAACCATAGCGGCCAAACGTTCCTAAGAGCAGGCGTCGCTCCATTGGGAACGGTCATTCGAGGCGCGGGTAACAACGGCCAGGACGAGTTCGAAGGCGCGCGACATGCGAACGTTATTGGCAGTTACCTTCATGGATCGCTACTCCCTAAGAATCCCGCGATCGCCGACTGGCTCATCGAACGCGCCGCGGTCAATAGGTACGGGACTTTTACGCCAGCCACACCAGACGATCGCTTCGCGAAACTCGCTCGCGAGCACGCGATCAAACGTCCTCGCTAATTTGACATATTTATATTAATTTGTTATAATTAAAAGATATAGTCATAGTTATACTATAATTTCCGACTCGTTCTTCCTACCTAGGAGTACTCATGCTTCAACGTTACGGCATCGACCTCGGCGGCGTCATTATCGGCGGCCCCGGCAACGACACGCAGTTCTTCACGAAAGACTACCTGGCAACGCCAGCTGTCAACGCCTCCTTCGAAGGAGTCAGGAAGCTCGTGAGCCTTGTCGGCCCCGAGAACGCGTTCCTCGTGTCGAAGGCACGCACAAACACAAGGCGCAAAAGCCTGGAGTGGCTTCGCCAACCGTTCCGGGAAGACTTCGCTGGGATGGACTTCTTCCAGTACACGGGCGTCATCGATTCCGACGATCATGTGCACTTTTGCGATGAACGCCGCGACAAGGCGCCGATCGCCAAAGAGCTCGGCATCACGGACTTCATCGACGACAAAGCCGAAGTACTCACCTACATGGAGGGGATCGTCCCGAACCGCATTCTGTTCGGTCCGCAAAAGAATCCCACTCCGCCGGGAATAATCCACTTGCCTTCGTGGCGCGAGATCTCGTTCCTGACGTAACCCGTCAACGCGACAGACCCGTCGCTGCTTGGCGGGTCTGTTTTTTATCTGGCCTAGTGGGCCTGCAGCTTCTTCAGCTCGGCAATGATTTGCTGGCCATGGCCGTCTGGCGTGACACGACCATA
This sequence comes from Candidatus Saccharimonadia bacterium, assembly GCA_023262335.1. Lineage (GTDB taxonomy): Bacteria > Patescibacteriota > Saccharimonadia > Saccharimonadales > Saccharimonadaceae > UBA2112. The sequence continues at coordinate 8,263 of JALRBE010000036.1, forward strand.
GACTTTGCGTACTTGCCCCGTCGGATCGATAATGAACGTCTTGCGCAAGATACCTACTTTGCCGAATTGTTTCGGTCCCCAGGCACCGTACGACTCAATGACCGCTCCGTCCGCGTCCGTCAGTAGCGTGAAGTTCAACGCATGCTTGGCTTTAAACTTTTCGTGCGCCGCCGCTTCGTCCTTGCTCACTCCAACGATTTCCGCGCCGAGCTCGGCGATATCGTCACGCGCGTCGCGAAGGCTGCAGGCTTCGGTCGTGCAACCGGGAGTGTCGTCCTTGGGGTAAAAATAGAGCACCACCCATTTCCCGGCGAACGAGTCGAGAGACACCGGACCGCCAGTAGAGTCGGGTAATGTGAACGATGGCGCTGGATAGGGTACGGGAATCATTGTCATACTCCTATTATACGGCAATTCATAAGGTCTATCCGGTATATAATAGGCCGTAGTGTCCGCTCCCGAAAGAAAGAAAATCCCTCGCATCGTCACGTTCGATCTGCTTCGTGGCTTTTTCCTCATTGCCATAATCATCGACCATATCGGCTTTTTCCCGAACTACCTTGATTGGTGGGGCATGCGCGGCTTACTGCTCAGTTCGACTGCCGAAGGATTTTTCCTCATATCGGGTATCATATTGGGCATCGTCCGAGGCGCCAAGCTCGTGGAGGAACCGTTCAAAAAAGTCGCCGTTCTGGTGCTCAAACGTGCGCTCACGCTTTATGTCACCGCGACGGTTCTGGTTATCGGTTTCACGCTCATAGGCTGGCACCTTTTCCCCGGCAATCCCAATCTCAAATACGGCATCATGGAATCGCAGAACTTCCTCAGGCTCGCCTGGGAAACGCTTACTTTCCAATACATATACGGATGGGCGGACTATTTGCGGCTCTATGCCATATTCATCGCTATCAGTCCACTGGCTTTATGGCTACTGCGCCGCGGCCTATGGTACGTCGTTCTCGGCGCGAGTTTCTTGGTGTGGTTGGCGTTCCCGATTGATTTTCATGCGCTCTCATGGGAAACCGTCGAACTACTGCAGCCTGTCGCTTGGCAACTTATTTTCTTCGTCGGCCTCGTCGTCGGTTTTCATTGGCCCGACATAACGGCATGGTGGGAAAAACACCGTCGACTGCTCGTTCCGTACGTGGCCGCGCCGCTCATCGTCATCGCGACCGTCACGTTTTTCTGGAACGTGTTTTCTGTGTTCGCGAACGAGTTCATCGTGACGAACGCATGGACGCAGATGCTCAGCGACCGAGCCTGGGAACTGCGGCTTGAGGAGTTTCACAAGGAATCATTGCCGCTCGCCCGGTTCGCGTTGTTCATGCTATGGTTCTGGACGGCGTTCTTGGTCGTGCGCCGGTTCGAAAAGCCGATCGTCAGGTTCACCGGCTGGCTGCTGTTGCCGTTCGGCACGAACTCGCTCTATGTCTACACGCTGCATGCGGTCATCGTTTTCTTCGTGCACTTGTATTTCGTCGAAACCGTGCCGGTCCTTAACCTGCTTGTCGTGACGGGCACGATAGCGCTCATTTACGTCGCGGTACGGACCAAGTTCTTGTTCGGCGTCATTCCACGCTAAACCGTGTCGCTTTGAATAGCGGCTGTTTCGTCGCGGCGTCGTTAATCACGATTGACTCTACTTCGCGCCAGTTTTCACGTAGCGGCTTCGGAGCGACGTCGCGTATGTTGCCAATCATCCATAACTCCTTGTGCTTTTCGGTAAACGCGTCCAGGTCCCGGATCTTGTGCGTTTCGTTTTCCGCGAGGGCAGTCAGCGAGCCGTATTTGTATTCGGTCGTTTCGTGGACGTAGTAAATCGGCGAATCGGAAGTATCGTAAATCGACGCCTCATAGAATATCCATGGGGTCGTCGCAAGAACAGGAGTGCCGGCGGGTGCCTTGGCGCGGACCTGCTCGAGGAGCTGGCGCGTATCGTTGGATTGGCCGCTCGATTTATTGTAATTGCCTGTTACCGATTGGTTCACGATTCCGGTGATCATCACGACGACGATACCGACAAACACGGCAATCCTGGTTTTTTTGCCAAGCGCGCTACCGGCCTGCGTCAACGTCACTCCCATAAACAGCGCCAAGAACAGCGCCGACATGACCAAGTACCGGTCGACGAATGCTGGACGCAACGGCGGCATGGAGAGGAG
>JALRBE010000037.1 GCA_023262335.1 Candidatus Saccharimonadia bacterium
GAACTGGGTCCGGCTCGGGAGCCGGCAGTTCCAGCGGGGGCGCTTCGACCACGGGGGGTACTTGCACCTCCGGGGCCGTCGTTGGGGTTGGTAACGGAATATCCGGCTCGGCAAAAGCCGTTCCGGGGCCGGCGAACCAAAAGAACATCGTGGCGGCCATGACGACCACCAACACTGCCCTGTTCGTTGCCTTCCTCGCAACCCCAACAATCCCCGACATGACGTTCCGTGAATCGCGCATGGCGTCCACATCCTTCCATTGTCTTGTTGGTTGTCAAAGTAGCACGGATATCCCGTTACTACTGTTCGCTCCCCACCTCACTAAATGGGAAGTTAAATAAAATTATAGACGTTTTTCGACGTTTTGTAAACAAAATTTGCTTGTTTTAACAGGGGTAACGCTCATGTTTTGCGCGCCAGGCCTTCGCCTTATCGGTTGGTCGTTTTGAGCAGGTAAAACCGCTCGGCGTTGCCCTTTTGGCCCTTGACCTCGGAATCGCGTTTGTCGAGGATGACGAAATACCGTTTGGACCACGCCTCGAAATCCCTCAGAATCTGCCGGCGCACGGCGTCGTTCTTTATGACCCCTTTGTTTACTTGATCGCGCCCAGCCTCGAACTGCGGCTTCAGCATGGCGACGATCTGCGTCTTCGTGTCGCTAAGGTTAGTCGCAACGTGCGGTAGAATTTCGCGGAGACTAATGAACGACACGTCCATGACCACGACGTCGGGCGCCGTTTCAAGCGAAAAATCGCGTATGTCGGTTTTTTCGTGCAGTTCGATGCGCTCGTCACCTCGAAGACTCGGGTGTAATTGCTCAGTTCCGACGTCCACGGCGTACACTTTCGCCGCGCCGTGCTGCAATGCGTAATCGGTGAATCCGCCCGTGCTGCTGCCGATATCGAGCACCGTTTTGCCCGTAAAATCAACTTTCAGCAGTTCCGCCACGCTCGCGAGTTTGAGTCCCGCCCTGCTGACGTACTGCTCTTTGGCTGTCAGCTTCACGTCTGCCTGTTCATGCACGAACTGCCCTGCTTTGACCGCGACGCGGCCATCGACCGTCACTTTGCCAAGACCGATCCAACTGTCCGCTTGCGAACGCGAAGCAACCAGGCCTTTTTGCACCATCAGTTGATCGAGTCGTTGTTTCGTCATAGTTATATATGTAGCCTAACGTGTTTTAGATTGGGATGCAAAGCAAGGCGACGGCGAAGCGCGTAACGAGACGTATAAGCGATACGTCGAGCGAGCACTGGAACCGTCAACGCAGCTTGGCGCCCAAGATAAGCGCGTTACTTTTTCCTCTCGCGATACTCGCCGGTGGTCGTATCAACGGAAATAACGTCACCAGTCTTAATAAACGCAGGCACCTTTACCGTCAAACCGGTTTCGAGCGTCGCGTCCTTCAGCACGCTGCTTGTGGTGTCGCCCTTTACTACGTCTTCGGTGTAGGTCACTTCGAGGTACAGATTCTTTGGCAGCTCGACGTTTATCACGCGATCGCCAAAGAACTGCAGGTTCAATTCGTCACCCTCTTTGAGGTAGCTCGCGGCGCTGTCCACGATTTCAGGGTTCAGCTGGAACTGCTCGAAGCTTTGCGGATCCATGAAATGAAAATCGGTGCCATCGGTATACAGATACTGCACGGTCTTGTTCGTGACTTCGGCGCGCTCGATCTTGTCCTGACCCTTGAAGGTCTTCGGAATCACGCTGCCGTCAATCAGGTTCTTGAGCTTGACGTTCACGATGCTACCGCCACGACCCATGACTTTTTGGGAGTATTCAGTGACGCGGTATGGTTTGCCATCGATTTGGCAAACGGTGCCCTTTTTGAGATCGGTTGGTTGGTACATATAAAATCTCCGATTTTAGCTAGTAGAATTTGACTATTAGAATATTGAGTTGGGCTACTGGAACGTGCGACGCTTGTTCCAATAGCCACCTTCCATATTCCAACTAGCCTTGCGTCACGAATGGCAACAGTGCCAAGTGGCGGGCGCGCTTGATAGCGACGGCGAGTTGTCGCTGCTGCTTGGCGCTGAGACCGGTCTTACTGATCGGTTCGATCTGACCGTACATGTTGATGAATCGCTGCAATGTTTTGACGTCTTTGTAGTCAAAGTATGCTGGCGTGTCTTTCTTGAATCGCTTGCTTGCGAATGCCATAAAGTTTACTCCTTAAATCTCATTAATTACGTTTCGTCATACAGACGAGAAGTTGCTTAGCGGTTGTACAGCACAAGACAAAACCGAGAATCGAGCGAACCGTATTTGACATACGGCGAGCGAGACTCGCACGTTTTAACGCAGTACTGTGCAGGTGCTATGCGACCGACCTAGAAAGGAATTTCGCTAAGATCGATCGGTTTGTCATCGACATCTTCGATAACGGTGTCTTTTTGCTTGCTTGGTTCCGATGAGCGTGGCGCGCTTGAACCGCCGCCGTTGCCGTCACCGTTCGGGCCGTCCAGGAACGTCACGTCGGTCGCGGTCACTTCCACGCGGCTGCGTTTCTTGCCGGTTTCTTTGTCGTCCCAGCTATCTTGGCGCAAGCGGCCCTGCACAAGAACGCGTCGGCCCTTGCTCAGGTACTGCTGTACCAATTCGCCGGTCTTTTCCCAAGCGGTGACGTCGAAGAAGTCAGCTTGGTCGTCCTGGCCGCCGCGGTCAACGGCGATACTGAAGCTCGTGACCGATTTGCCGCTTGGCGTGGTGCGTGACTCAGGGTCGCGCGTCAGGCGTCCCATCAGAATTACTTGGTTGATTCCCCGTGCCATAATATACTTCGCCCAAGGGCTTATGAGACAAACCTACGGTTTTTCTCATCGCGCGGTGTCGCGGAATGAATCCGCCGACGCCGGCTGCTCTTTTCCCTTGGTGCTACCCCTTTCTTATACTTATTATTCGTTAGATTCTTCGCTGTCGCCGCTCTCGGCACGTGCCGCAGCGCGTTTCTTGTCTTCGGCGAGCAGGGCGCGGCCCTTTTCGTCGACGCTCACGAGCAGGTAGCGGAGCACTTCGTCGGTGATGTTCAGCGTGTTGCTGATCTTGAGTGGCGCGTCGGCCGGCAGCTTGACGTCCATGTAGACGTAGACCGCGAAGTCCTGCTTGTTAATCTTGTAGGCAAGCTTTTTCTTACCCCAGTTGTCTTCGCTGATGATTTCGCCACCAGCAGTCGTGACGAGGTCTTTCACCTTCTTCAGCGGAGTATCCAAATCTGCTTCGAGATCAGGATGAATCAGAACGGTCAGTTCGTATTCTTTCACATTTCCTCCTTCGGAACCCGTGTGAGCGGGTACTTGTACCAGGTACAAGCTGAGTTGATAACTTCGTAATTATACCCTACCTCTGTAAATATGTCCAGTCCAGCGACGTAAAAAGGCCCGGGCTGCATGGTTGCAGTCCCGGGCCGGGTAGCTTAGCCGCTTTTGGCGGCGCTGACCTCGTAGATCGTGAGCCGGCCGCTGTCGGCGGCGATCCGCTCAAGGCGATCGGTCATCGGCTGGCCGATCATGACCGCCACCTCTTTCGCGGTGGCCTGCTGCCCGAACTCCGGGCCGATGCCGGTACAAACCGGCCCTTCGGATTCGAAGACGATGATCCGCTCGACTTCGCAGTCATCCGAGACCAAAACGGTCACCATGTCGGCGTCGTTCAACCGGTTGACGACCACTTGCCTGTGCGCGTATGGCCGCACGGCGATTTCATCCGACGGTACCGCGAGCTGGAACGAATCCCTCAGGCTGAAGTCATATATCAGGTACATGACCCCGTGGCCATCGACGTCGACAAGTCGTGCCGTGATGCCGTTCAGCGCATACTTGGGCTCGAACGTGACCCCGCACTGCGAGCTTTCGGCCGGCAGATCTTCGAACCCCTTCTTGATGCACTTGTCAGAGGGCGCTCCCGCCGCCCCGTTCGTTGCTACGGTACATCCGCACAGCAGCAACACGAGCACGATGCCGCACAACAGTTTTCGCATGTCCACCTCTTGTTCCCGAAGCACGTTCGGATGTATACCACGGTATACGATGCAAAGAATTTTGTCAAAACTATCATAAAGTGGTATGGTAATAAAGATTTTGTTGAGCACGAACCCTTTGTTGGCAAACGCTCCAAAACGGAGCTTAAACGTTAGGAACCGCCGTGACCGTACGCCACGACACAAGCAACGGGCATTTCGCGAGGCTCGCCGATTGCAGGGCACGCCACGAAGCGATTGCCGAGCACGAGACGGCGATCAAGCGCGAGGTCGCCGACCTGATACGCGAGAAGGTCCAGGTACTCACGTCCCGCGACCCTGCGCCACGCGTCGCCCGGTTCTCGTGCCTCGAACTGTCGGTGCAAGGATCGGTACTCATGAACCACGATGCCACGTCGCTTGAGCCTCGCGGCGGCTGGGCAATCGTGGTCGACGACGACGGAAAGTTCTGGCGCGTCGAGCGCTGGCTCGACAATCCGCAGCTCACCACGCCCGCCAGGTTCACCCACGACATCAAGGAACTCCACCTGTACGAACAGGATGACCTGGAAGTTTTGTGGGAGATCCTCACCTGACCGTCCGCTCCCCGCCCCCGCCACATTGCGGGGGCGTTTTACTTGCCGGCCCATTTGTGATTAACTGAACCAATCAGGCAACGGAGGCGCGCCTCGCACTGCCCATTCTCCATTACTAATCACAACCACAGGAGGTCACATGACAACCAAAGAACGTTTGTGGGCACGTGGCAAAGAACGCGTGCTCAACGCACCCCAACTGTATATCGACGTCGACTGCGAAGCCGATGGCATCGCCGGCAACGGCTCCATGCTCTCGCTCGGCGCACAGTCACCTACCGGCGAGAGCTTTTACAGCGAAATCAAACCGTATACCGATGATTTCATGCCAGGCAACCGCGCCATGATCGAACGGCACGGCTTAGTCCGCGAACGCTTGCTGGATGAGGCGCCAGACGTCCAAACTGTCATGGACAGTTACTATGACTGGCTGGACGACCTTGCGCGCAAAACTGGCAAGAAGACTGTCTTTACCGCCTTCAACGCCGCCTTCGACTGGGCGCACGTGGACTTGGCGTTCGTCAAAACCGGCATCGAAAACCCCCATGGCACCGCGCCGTTCGACCTGAAGTCACTCGCGCTCCCCCTAGTCGGCTGGAATTGGCAGGCCACCAAAAAGCAGAACTTGCCCAAAGAAATCCTGCCCGACGGCGACTTCACCCACCACGCGCTCGAAGACGCGCAGTACCAGCAAAAGATTCACTTTGGCCTGGCCGCGCTGCTCGGTGAACGGTACGCGGGAATTGTTAAATAAATATAATTATTGTATAATAATTTATGTTCGCATCCCGAACCCTCGGGAAATTAATGAAGTACCTGAATGACAGTTCAACCGACACGGGGAGACTCATGGCAGTACACTACGTCCAATGGCATCAACTGTTCGATGAAGGCAAAGCGCTGATGGACGACATCGTGGCCGTACCCGAAGTCACGCGACGCATCGCGGCGCTGCAAACGAACGCGGAGGAGATCCGTAATGCGCAGCTCGCGTTGCCCGAACTCTGCGCGCCGTTACGCTACGACGAAATCCGCAGGCTGGAATCGACACCGTTCCTCATACGGGTCGTGTTCGATCACACTGCAGCCTCCCGGAAACCGTCACCAAGCAACCGGCCCTTCGACGTCGGGTTCGCGCACAGTGATTACCTGGCATTCGAAGACCCTTCGTTCATCCTGACCGACGGCAGCCTGTGCTACGAATACGGCACCCCGGGCTTCGAAATCATCACCAGAAGCATGCTGCCAACGCAACACCAGCTGTCGCACTACCGGTTCCTCATGAGCCTCGCGCGCGACGCGCTGGCAACGCACAACGAGTTCTTCGCGAACGCCGACTGAGACTGCTTAGTCACGTTGCCCCCGCTACCCAGCGGGGGCTTTCCATTTATGTTTGCATTCCACCCTAATTATGGCTATGGTAAGACTGTTCGGGCGTAGCAACGACCCGAAGGAACAGGAACCGACAGAAAGAGATGCCCATGCCGGATATCGACAAGCTGTTCGACCAGCTCGCAGGCACCATGAATCGGCGCGACCAAGAAGACAAGGAGTGCGAGCGGCTCACCAAATTGCTGCAAGTACTCATCCGCGGCCAAGCCCGCAAGATCGTCGAAGCCGGCGCGGAGGGCGTCTACATCGACACCCGAGAGGTCCGCATTCACGGCTACGCGCTGCGCCATTCGCCGTGCACGCTGGAGCACACCCAAGGTGCCATGCTGGTGTTGCAAGCCCGCGAGCACTTCTGGCTCGTCACGCGGCACCTCGCACCCTGCGGTGGTACGTTCAAGGAGTTTTCCACCGCCGCCAGCCGGTTGTCCACCGACTCGTTCGATGGACTCCTGACCGTCTGGAACCTGCTCAAAGAGCCAGCCGTGGCGACGACCCAAGCGGCGTCGTAAGCCCCTGGCCAGCTCGAACACCCGCTCATGCGAGCGGGTTTTTATTTGCCCAAACTTCGGAGCGCCGGTTCCAGCGTATACGCATGGCCATCGCCGTACACGGCAAATATGTTTTTGCCTTCGTGCAAGGCCGTTTTGATTTCACCAAGTATATGCTCGTCGCGGATTTGGTTCGAGCGGTTATGAATTTCGTTGACGACGCTGTTCTCGTCGATCGGGTTGGCATGCGCGTCAAAGTGTTCCAAATCGTTCCAGTCGAGCTCGCCGCCAAACAATTCGCGGTGTGTTGCCGCGACCACGCCGAACGACGTACCAACTTCCTGAAACGAGGGTACGTGACCGAGAGCGCTTTCAAGCACATCAGTAAAGCTCTCGAACTTCCGCTGGACCTCCTGGCGGCGCTCGCTCGGCTGGTCAGCCCGTAGCGGTACTTCCCGGCCCCATTGCACCGCCTGGCGCGCGACTAACCAATAAAACACTTGGTGCGACGGGAACTCGTCACATAATTTCGCGAACTCGTCGCTCCGCGATGGTTCCGGGCTGGCAATTTCCACGCCGGCCTGGCGCGCCAACCGGTCGGCCAGCGCCTCTTCGCCGCCACGGCGCACAAGTTCGTCTTCGGCTAGGTCATCCGTGTCGGTATGCGGCCCTCTCCAACCTTCCAGTAGCACGAGTTTTTGGTTACTAGACGGCTCTCGCAAAAAATCCCCAAGCTCTTTGCGCACGCGGTTGATCATATGGCCATTCGGGTCGTTGCTGTGCTCCACGCCGCAAAAATCAAGCGTGGTGCCGGCGGCCGTTTCCACATGGATGGTCGGGTATTCGTGCTGCTCCAAGTACTCCTTGTGAATTGGCCGTATGGGCAGCGTATCGCTCACCTAAGCTTCCTCGTCGCTGCCGCCGCCCAGTTCGTCCATGCTGCTCACCAGCACGTCGCGCGGCTTGCTGTTGCCCGTTGGCGGCCCAATGATGCCTTGCTCTTCCATGGTGTCTATGTAACGGGCTGCTTTGGCGTAGCCGATACCCAGGCGTCGTTGCAGCACGCTGGCGCTCGCCTTGCCGCTGTCGATCACGATTCGCAAGGCTTCCTGGTACGTTTGGTCGCCGCTGGTGTCGGTGGCGAAATCCATGACCACGCCGCCCTTGCCATTCAGTTGCACCGGCTGGCTGATGATCTCGTCGTTGTACTGCGGTGCCGACTGCATGCGTAAATGATTGGTGATCTTTTCGACTTCGTCGTCGGTCACCCACGCGCCCTGCACGCGAATCGGCTTGCTCATGCTCGGGGTGTACATCAGCATGTCACCCTGGCCCAGCAGCTTCTCGGCACCGATTTGGTCGAGGATGGTTCGGGAATCCACCTGGCTCGCCACCGTAAAGGCGATGCGCGCCGGAATATTAGCCTTGATAAGCCCGGTAATAACGTTCACGCTCGGGCGCTGCGTTGCCAGTACCAAATGGATGCCAACGGCACGTGCCTTTTGCGCCAACCGTACGATCAGCGCTTCGACGTCGCGGCCAGCGACCATCATCAAATCGGCGAGCTCGTCGATCACGATGACGATGTACGGCATGGCGCCTTCTTCGTGCTCTTGCACGTTGCCTTCGTCGTCTTGCACGGTGATTTTAGTCGCGCCGCTACGCAGCTTGTTGTTATACGTCTTGATGTCTTTAATGCGCTTCTCGGCCAGCAGCTTGTAACGGCGCTCCATTTCGTTCACCGCCCATTTGAGCGCGCTGATGGTCTTTTCGGGTTCGGTAATCACCGGTGTCAGCAAATGCGGGATGTCTTCGTACGACGCCATTTCGACCTGCTTCGGGTCGACCAATATCAGCTTCATTTCGCTCGGGCTGTTGCGGTACAGCAAGCTGGTCAGGAGCGTATTGATCATGACGGACTTACCGCTACCAGTCTGACCGGCGATCAAAAGGTGCGGCATCTTGTTCAGCTCGCCGACTACCGCTTCGCCGGCGATGTCGCGACCGATGCCGAACGACAGCGGCTCTTGGCCTTCCTTCCACTGCTTGCTCGTCAGCACGCCGTACAGGCGCACGTCGGCCGCCTTTTTGTTCGGGACTTCGATGCCTACCGCGCGCTTGCCGGGAATCGGCGCTTCGATGCGGATGGACTGTGCCGCCAAGTTGAGCGCGATGTTGGTTTCGAGCGCGGTGATCTTGGTGAGCTTGACGCCGTTCGGCGGACTCAACGTATACTGCGTCACCTTCGGGCCGATGTTCGCGCCTTCCATGTCGACGTCGATATTGAACTCGCCCAGCGTGTCTTTGATGATCTGCGCGTTCTGCTGCACGTCGCCCGCGTTGGCTGGCGACTGCTTCTTTTCGAGCAGGTCGACGCTTGGCGATTTCCAGTTCGGGTCGCTGACCGACACCAGCGCGGTGCGCTCTTCGGCCACTTTGTCTTGCTTGACGCTGCCCTTGAACGACGACAGGCGCGATGATTTCTTCTCTTCCTCGAGCATACTCGGGTCGAGCGTCTCGACGCCCGTGTTCAGCTTGAAGTCGCTCAGCGGCTTCTTCTTTTCTTTCTCGTTGTCTTCGGCGGCTTGGCGCATGACCTTCACGTTGTTCGTGTCGAACTTTTCGGTTTGCATGAGCGCCCAAATGCGCTGAATAAGCGCGAACGGCGACGCCCGGAACAGGAACAGCAGCGTCACAAGAATGAGCAGCACGTAAATGAAGATTGCCACGCCGCGGTCGACCATCTGCAACATGAGGTCGTTGACCGTATTGCCGACCCATCCGCCTTGCGCCGTGCCGTCAACGGCCGTGAATAGCAAGCCGAACAGCCCGGCGAACCACAGCACGAGCAGCACGGTGGCGAACTTCATCACCAACGGCAACTTGTTCTTTTCGGCGCGGAATATCTCTACCCCCACGTACACGAACAAGAACGGAATGATATAAATGGCGTTACCGATGAACTGCAAGGCGGTCGCCTGGATCCATTCCAGCACCGGCCCGCCCGCGCCAAACCAGGCCACCACGAGCAATATCGAGAACGCGATCAAGCCAAGCGCGAGTACCTGCTGCCAAAAGCCAGCGGGGAGCTTGTGTGACGGTCCGGCGGGCGCGGCCTTCTTTTTGGTCTTTTTCTTTTTAGCCATATGCGTTTTTATTATATCTGATGAATGGTAGTTATATTATAGCAAAATTTACTACAAAATGCAAGCCCCTTATGGTTTGTGCTGACCCTACGCCCGCTTATACTCATAGGAGCGTCCATACACCTATCGAAAGGTTCTAAAATGCCATTCGTGTACTTTGCAAAACTGCATGTCGCTTCCGATACCGAGGTGCAACTGAAGCTCAGCGAAGGCTACGCCAGCGTACTGCACATCACCTCTGGCACCGTGCTTCGGACTCTGCACGAGCGCGTCGTCGCCACGGGCAATCCGCCGGAAGAGTTGTGGCAACAGCACGGGGATGACTACGAAAAGATAGCCGAAGCCATCCAGCAGGACTGGACCGACAGCCTGTTGGATCAATCACTGCTCGATCCGGATTTCTCCCGGAAGGTCCGCCAGATTACCGCCAAGATTGGCGTCGAAATATCGGAGGAATCTCGGCTGCGTAATCATGAGTTTCCTCACGAAATCGAGGGCTGCAAGATACTGCTGCACACCGATCACTTCGAGGGCGCGTTCTGGCATGACTACATCGACAAGTTGGTTGTTACGTACTACGACCCGTGGGCATGACCCGCATCATCGGCTCCAACGGGGGCCGATTTTTACTTCAGCGACTCACTATTTATTTTTAGCAATGCCAGGAGTATACTGAACTCGCTGCCCCACCCCCCTCTCAAGCAGAAAGAGTCCGGCAATGTCCCTTCCAACGGTTGTCTCGACGACGCACGATCACGGAAGCTTCAATACCAAGACCCTCACCCTCAACAACGGTGGCTCTCTTGTCAT
>JALRBE010000038.1:0-9660 GCA_023262335.1 Candidatus Saccharimonadia bacterium
CCATTGTGTCTTCATGGTATCACAGCACCGGCACGCTGTCAGTAAAAAGCTTGTCCTTACATAAGAGGTGCGGTATTCTAGGGTCATAAACGCATGAAAAATCAAAACAGGATACAGCGGTCCACCACGTTCACTAGCCGGCGTCGCCACTCTTTTTTGAATGCCATGCGCTCCTATGTACTCGCGGCGCTGCTCGTGTTTGGCACCACGGTCACGCTAGCACAGCCCGTACAGGCGCAAACGGCGGAACAATACTGCAATCAGTACACGCCCGCCATCGTCCCAAGCGGCAGCGATTACTCCATAAGTACCGTCAAAGTCGCCTGTTACGCCGGCTTGAACGGCAGCGAGGACTGTCAGGACTTCGCGCTTTCGGCCGACCAAATGGTCGCCGACATCTGCAAGAAGGCCTACGACGACCGCAAGGGAGTCACCGATATTACCGGTTCGCCAAAACCAAGCCCGTCGCCAAGCGTTCCACCGAGCGAGAACCCGACCGGCAGCTCCTCGGACCCTAACCAGGCTGGTGATTTGTCGGAATACCTCGACATGCTGCACGAAACCGGCCCCGACGCCGAAACGGAGCTTGACGAAATTCCTGACGACACAAAGGGTGAATATATCAATGGCGCTGGCAACAAACAAAAGATCGAGACGGTCATCGAAGGCAAAGGGAATTCACCCGCATTGCTCATACTGAACGGCGGCGGTTGGCACAGCAACGACAAAAACGCGCAGCGCATAGCCGCAGGCGAGGACGGCGCCGAAAAAGCCGGCGACCGCGGGTACGCCATTTTTGACGTGACCTACCGGCTCGGCTCAAGCGGTGTCTACGATATGTACGAAGACGTCATGCGCGGCATCAACCACATGATGAAAAACGCCGACATGTACGGCATCGACCCCGAAAGAGTCGTAATTTGGGGTGACAGCGCAGGCGGCAGCCTTGCTATGCGAGCGGCCGCCAGCGGCAAAACCGGCGCCAAGGTAGCAGTAGGCTGGTCAGCACCCACGAACGCCTACACCGGACTCTTTCACTCGTTCGGTTCCATAGGTATCGGCGCCGACCACTCAACATGCGCGCCGACCGACCTGGCTGGCCTCGCCAACTTCGCCGACCTCCTGAACGGCGGCAGCGGTGACGTTGCTCAATACGGCATGGGACTCAGTTCGAACGACTTTTCGGCGCTCGGCATCGACGGTAGCAGTAGCTTTAGTGCCGGAAAGATCAACCCGCTGACGCTCATCACGCAGGGCATGGTCGCCGGCAAGAACCTTACGAGCGCCATGAACGACATGGAGTCCATATCGAGCGAAATCCGTAGCAGCTTCGAAAACGGCGGCAGTAGCATGCTTGGCTTGGCCGGCAGCACCTTCAACCTGGCTGGCAAGAAATTCAACGAGTGCCTCGACAACTTCAACGCGCTGTCGCCCGCGCTGTTCGCCAGCCCCGACACCCCGCCAAGCTTCCTGGCCGGGTTCGAGAACGACGGCGTCGTGAGCCCTAACCAGCCATACGGCATGCGCGACAAACTGCGCCAGCTCGGCATAAAGTCGGACGCCATGGTGCTGCCAGGCAGCGAAGATTGCGTCAAAGAAGCGCCTGACTTCTTTGGTACCGGTTGCCACCTTGGCTACTACAAGGAATTCGTGTGCCCAACGCTGAACTTCATCGATAGCATCATCCAACCCGACCGCGGCACGACTGACTGCGGCACCGGCGTGGCGGAGAACTTAGCAAGCAATGATCCAGGAAACAGTAGCGGCGGTGGCAGTAGTGGTAGCTCAGGCGGCGGTGGTGGCGGGAGCGGCGCAAGCGAAGGCTCAGATGAAGATACGGCAACCGGTCAGATCTGCGCGAACAAAGGCGGTATCGGCGGCAGTATTGGCTGTACCGACGAAAACGAATCATGCGACACATGGGATTCAAGCTGTAATGGCGGCAGAGCACTTCCGGGCTCCCAGCAAAGCGGCTCCGACAAACCGGGTGAAAGTGGCGGAATCCCCGCGGTTTTGCCTCCGCCTATCGTAAAACCAGGAGGAGGGGGAGCGACCGCGATCGATAGTGGCAAAGCACCTCCCAAATACGTATGGTCCGAACGACCAGGGCCGGCCGCACTGCCGAGAGGCGGAGCGGGAGGAGGTAATATTCCTCTCCCTGAATTAGTTGGTATCGACGACAGCCATACGTTCAGCGACGGCATAATTGACCTCGAAGAACTTGAAGACGGGTCATGGGGATTACCGTAAATAAGGAGACTGCTATGCAACCGAACTATTCATCAAACAACACGTCAGCGACCTCCCGGCTCATCAACCCGGTCTATTGGTTTTTGCCGCTTGCAATAATTGCGGTCATAGCACTTGGCGTCGCCACCTACTACCGTAGCGAGTTCCTTCCTTGGTTCGTCGGATCGGCTGGTGTTTCGTATGTCGTCATCTTCTTGTCGTTGCTTGGAGGTCATCTACGTAGCCTGCTCGGCACAAATGCGGACAAGCTAACCCAACGCGACAAATGGCGCGCAATCTCCGTCATCTCCATGAGTAGCATCATAGGCGTCGCTGTTTATGCCGCTGCGCTCTTCGCTAAAGCGCCCACAACCGCCAAAGCAATCCTCAAGATCGGTGCGAAAATCGTTCTTGCCCAAATCGTCCTGGTTGCAGCGGTCGTTGGCGGGTTCATGCACTTCACGTCACAGTCATGGTCAATCCAACATACCAGCACTTTCAATACTCATGCTCTCGCGGTCGCGAAAGACGTCAACGTACTGTTCACTAATTCGGAACAAGGTAACGTAGACGAAACGCGAGCGGCGTGCGAAAAACTTGGCGACGACGTATCGAAGCTACAAGCTGTACCCGCATACCCCGACACCGCGATCAAAGACAAACTCGCCAAAAGCCTGGAAGATTTAGCCGCCGGCTCATCATATTGCCTCAAAGGCATAAACGAAGGCGACAGGGAAGCCGCCGAGCAATCTTCAAAGAGCATAGAAGCGGGCTACACAAGCCTCGAAGAAGTTACCAAGACCATGCGCAGCCGCGGCAGCGTTTAGTGCCACAGTAAAGATCGGGTTAAAAACAAGCGTTTTCAACGATAGCTATTGCATTTATTGACTTTTTAGTGTATAATTATATAGTAAACCAATTCATTGACAGTTTGAACCATTGTTAACCTAATTTCGAAGAAAGAAGGGCCAAGCTCTATGGCGAACATACCACGCATAGACCAAGATCCTCAAAACCAACACTTTGCCGACAACAATGCCACAGCAGCCCGATTCGTCGCGTACCCCGACCACATTGCAGTAAACGACTATAGCAAGTCGCCCATGAGCGACCACGAAGCGACGCTTTTGAATGGACTCCACAACAGCACCCACGAACAAATCGAAGAAGAGCTCAACAAGCCGCCAAAGTTCATTGAAGGCACTATTGCTCCAGAGAAAAAGTCTCGCTTTACGCGCACCCAACAGCTCATTGCCCTTGGGGCGGGCGCAGCTCTTGTGAGCGGCGCTGCGTACTTTGGCGTTTCGCGTATCGTTGGCAATTCCGGCCCCGACCTCAGTAATATTGCCGATAAGTCGACCAGTGCTCCTGGCGACATAAGCGCGGAAGGCGTTGCGCAAGAAGAAGTCGATTATTCGAAGATCGACGTTCAAACGCTCACTGTCGAAGAATTCTATGACGACAACATCTACCCGCAAGAATACCGTGTTCAGTGGGCGAACGAGATTATTAAGGAGCGTGAGCAGCAGGCTTACGCGGAACTGAACCAGATTACAATTAGTAACAATCTGCAGCCACTTTCACAACTTGTTGCGCCTAACATAAATAACAAGGGGCAAGACATAGTATTGCAGCATGACATCATCCAATACATCGCCTCTACTGCGCCTACCGCAGACGAAGGCAAGAAGATCATGGCGGCATACGGCAGTTATGAGATTGTTCAAAATATCTTTCCGGCCATTGATAAGCGAGAGCCTATCACTACTTCAACGACAGTGCCATGGGGTGCTGAAGGCCCCCTGGAGTCGCCGGTCTTTAGTCAAACTGCTGTGGGCGATTATAAGCCAGAAGGTAAGTCGTCAATATTGCTCATAAAAATGAACGACTATTCAAATGTCGCAACTCAGACTATTGAACAGTTCGTAGGCGGACGCTATATAACAGTTGACGCAAAAAATACGAGCGACCCAGACTGGGTAATAGAGCCACGATCCATTCGCGACACCCAGCAGTAGATTGACTACATCTCACGCAAGCACTATGGAACTATTAACTCCATAGTGCTTGTGCTATATTGGGGCTGTACATGGGTATTAAACACAAAAACGTTTTTTTCGCGTTTGCCGCGGTAGTCGTTGCTTTTTCGGTAAGCTTATTTGCAACGCAAGCTCCCGTATATGCGGACTATGCCGCAGAAAACGGCAAGTGTAAAGGAACGGATACCTTATACCTCACACCAGGACCAGTTCCCGGCCAACAGGTAGCAATGTGTAAATCGGCAGATCCAACTTCGCAACCAGCGAACTCCACTGATGCCGCAGAGAAATCCACCGAAGAAGGCGCCACCTGCGCCATAGAAAAGGTCGGGTGGATACTGTGCCCGATCATCGAAAGCTCGGCAAAAATCGCCGACTATACGTTCGACGTTTTGGCGAATAACTTTTTGAGGACCGACACGTCGCTGTTCAACGACAACAGTGGCACTAAGAATGCCTGGGAAATCGCCCGCAACCTGGCGAACATCATGTTCATTATCGCGTTCCTTGCGATTATACTTTCACAAGTAACCGGCAGGGGGCTGAACAATTACGGCATAAAAAAGATGCTCCCACGACTCATTATCGCGGCCATAGCGGTCAACGCGTCGTACTATATATGCCAGTTGATCGTGGATATCACGAATATTCTTGGCTTCGAAATCCAGAACGCTCTAGCGAATATATCTAATAGTATAGGACCGTCAGTGTTCGGCAAAGCGTCGCAGTACGGCGTTGCCGAGCAAGGCTCGACCGTGACGGACGCCGGCGTCCTAACCGTGATCATGGTCAGCGCGCTGGCGAGTACCGCCGTTTGGCTGATTCTTGGGCCAGGCCTGGGAATCGTGACGTTCGTACTGGTAACGGTCATTACCATTCTGCTCGTGCTCATGCTGCGCAAGGCACTCATCGTACTACTCATCGTGGTATCGCCGATCGCGTTCGTATGCTACCTGCTGCCGAATACCGAAAAGTTCTTTAGCAAGTGGCTGAGCATGTTCGGCAAGATTCTTATGGTGTTCCCGATCGTCGGGCTTTTGTTCGGAGCAGGGCAGTTGGCGAGTACCATCATTTTGGTATCCGGTTCGACCACGCCGGGCGACAGCAGCGCCACCTGTAACCCCGACATCGCCCCCGACAAAGACCAAGACACCAGCGACTACACCGGCAACTGTGACGGATATATTCGTTTGGAAGGTGGCCGTAACGCTGCTGATACGCCAGGTCTTGCCGGTCGAGACGGTAGAGGCGGCGAAGCTGCCAGCTGGACGCTTGGCCTGGTTGCCATGGGCGTTGCCGTAGCGCCGCTCATTGCCGTATGGGCAGTTCTTAAAGGGGCGCTTTCGGCTGCCGGTGCTATTGGCGGCAAGATCAGCGGTGCCATAGACAGGGGCGGCAAGGCCGGTATGCGACCGCTTGAAAAGGGCAAGAAGGCGCTGCAAAAGCGCGGCCTTGAGAATATGCAAGGAGCGTGGCAGAGATACCAGAGTAGGGAGCTCGAAAACGGAGGGCCGCTTGGTGAGAATGACTCGCTAGTAGGCGGATTCGCCCGACGAAGAGCGATGAGAAACCGAAGGCTTGGACTTTCGAAAAGCGATTTAGAGCGATCAGAATCACAGGCTATGACTAATATGCTTGGTAATGACGCTACACACGAAAGGCTTACTGGAGGCTTGTCTGACCAAGGTACGGAAGCTGCGCGAAGGGGAGCCGTTGCTGCACAGCGTAAGACGATTGCCGATGAAATCAGTGCCGAAGGTCTTGAGGTAGCAAGCATGCAAGTCGCCGGTACGAATGGTGCCGAGGCTGCCGCGCAACAACTCATTGCCGATGGTAACTTTGACAGTCCGCGACTTGCCGCCCTGCTTGAGCACATTGCCAAAATCGACCAACAGGCCTTTATGCGGCTCGGTAATCAATTGGGTGGCCACGGCGAAACCCAAGCCACACGTACTGCAAGCACGATTATGGGCGGCATGAGTGGTTTCTATGGCGGTGGTGACGCAGCGAACATGCTCCGCGGCCAAGCAGGCGACATCCGTGCTACAGCACTCAGTAATATCGCCGGTGGTAGCATGTCGGCAAATAACCTAGCTGGTCTTTCGAGCGACAGAATCGGCACTGTCGAGAGCCTGGTAGCCGAAGATCTTGCGAACGGCGGCACCGGCGCGCAGACCAACATTCAATCAGCGAGAAGTCGCATGTCGCTGGATCAACAGGGTAATCTTGGCGAAGACAAACTCAGGCGTATCAATTCTATTTAGCGCCTCAACGTTCCTCGCTAAACCATAAGAAGTAAGCTATAATACCACCAGTTATGGCGGTGTACAAAGTACCTCAAGACGTGGAGGCGGACGACAAGCTAATCGGGCCGTTCAGCTTCAGGCAATTCATTTACCTGATTATCGTGTGTATTTCGGGCGCGCTTGCCTGGGGGTTGTCGACCATATTCGTGGCGTTAGCCATTTTGCCGCTGCCGTTCATCATATTTTTTGCCGCGCTGGCGCTGCCGCTCCGCAAAGACCAGCCGATGGAAGCCTATCTATCGGCAGTGGTATCGTTCTACTTTCTGAAGTCGCGCAAGCGGTTTTGGCAACCGGACGGCATCGACTCGTTCGTGACCATCATCCCGCCAAAAGATGCCGACAGGATTCTGACCAAGGACCTGGACGAAGACGAAGCCACCAAGCGCCTGACGTACCTTGCCGACTTGGTCGACACGCACGGTTGGGCGATCCGCGGCGCCGGTACCATGCCCGATACCTCGATCAGTACCGACCTATATTACGAATCGCAGCAAACGCCCGACATGATGGACGGCTCGACACCCGCCGCGCAGGCCATGGAGCAAAAACTGAACGACGGCGCCGACCAACAGCGCCAAGACGCCATTAGCGGCATGCGCGGGGCAGCGCAGCAACCGTTGACGTACGCGCCCCCTGCTACGCCGGCAGCGCAGCAGGCCCAGGCACAGACCCCAGCGGTCACGCCGATCGACGACATCACCGCCGAGCCGGTGTCGTCGTTGCCGTCCGTCGCTGAAATCCGCGCCCGTGAGGACCAGATCATCAAGCAGGCGAACGACAAAGAGACCCGCGATGCCATAGCGCTCGCGAACGCGCTTGCCGAAGAAGCCAGCGAAACCCGTGGCGCGGCACCCGCGAAAACCGCCAATATGCCGCCAACCACTAGCGTTTCGACCCCTAACGCTGGTACAATAGAGCTGACCAAACAACAGGCGGACGAATTATCGCAGCAATCCGACGTTTCGGTGCAAACGCTGGCTCATGAAGCCAATCGCATGGCACAGAAAAACAAGGTGTTAAAAAGCGGCGACGAAGTAACGATTTCGTTCCGTTAGGGTAGGGATAACAGGGAATAAACAGCAGCATGCCGCCAAATCAACAGCAGCAACCAGGCCAACCGGCACCAGCGCCGGCTCCTGCTGGCGTGCCGCCGCAACCAGGCCAAGCGCCAGCACAACCCGCTGCCGCTGCCGAGCAAGCACGCACCCCGGCACCGCCAGCCAACCCGAACACCACGCAGAACAGCCTGCTTTTCAGCGAGCTCCGCGACAACATGGTCGTCATGAACGACGGCAGCTTCCGCGCGGTCATCGCCTGCAAGTCGATCAACTTCGACCTCATGAGCAGCAAGGAGCGCGAAGGTATAGAATATAGCTATCAGAACTTCTTGAACTCGCTCTACTTCCCGGTGCAAATCCTCATCCGTTCACAGCGCGTCGATATCGGTCCGTACATCGAACGCCTGACGAACATTCGCCGCGACCAAGAAAACATGCTTTTGAACGTGTTGACAGACGATTACATCGACTTCATCGACACGCTCAGCCAAGAGGCGAACATCATGGACAAAACGTTCTACGTGATCATTCCGTACTGGCCGCACGGCGACCTGAACACTATCAAGCGTGGCAGTAAGAGCTTGTTCAGCACGATTTTTGGCGGTACCCCGCAGCAGCGCGCCATAGTAGTGGACCACGCCGCGTACGAAAAGGCGAAAGACGAAATAAAGAACCACGTTGACGCCGTGATGAGCGGCCTGTTCCAACTGGGCATCAAGTGCGTGCAGCTCAACACCAAAGAACTCGGCAAGCTGTATTACAACTTTTATAACCCCGACACCGCCGTGCGCGAACCGCTCGGTGACTTCGCGAGCATCACGGCCATGTACGTGCGCAAGGGCGAAGGCGAAGCGCCGCGGCCGCACCTGACCCGTGAAGAGGAGCTCCGCTAATGGCCAAGCGACCAGACGCCGTCGATATCGCGGCGCAGCAACGCGCGCGCGAGCAAGCCGAGGTAGAGCAGGCATTTCAAAAGGGCATCACCACCCTTCGGGAATTGGTCGCGCCGTCGAGCCTGGAAATTCACGCCAGCCACTTTAGGCTTGGCACCAAATATGGCCGCACCATTTACGTATACGCGTACCCGCGCCAAATTTACACCGGCTGGCTGAGCAGTATTATCAACATCGATGAAGTCTTGGACGTCTCGATGTTCTTTTACCCGGTCGAGTCGGAAATCGTGCTCAAGAACCTTCGCAAGAAGGTAACGCAAATGCAAGCGACCATGGCGATCAACGAAGAAAAGGGGCGTACCCGCGACCCTGGCCTCGAAGCGGCGCTGAACGACGCCGAAGAGCTACGCGACGAGATCCAGGTTGGTTCCGAGCGATTCTTCCGGTACGGCCTGTACATTACCATGTATGCCGACAGCCTGGACGAGCTGGCGTTCATTCAGCACAAAATCGAAACCATCTTCGGCCAGCAGCTCGTATTCAGCAAGGTCGCCAGCAGCCAGCAAGAACAAGGCCTCAACAGCACCGTACCGCAAATGAGCGACCAGTTGCAGATTCGCCGCAACATGAACACCGGCGCCATTAGCACGAGCTTCCCGTTCACCAGCGCCGACCTCACGCAGGAAAAGGGCATTCTGTACGGCATCAACATGCACAACAACGGCTTGATCATCTTCGACAGGTTCACGCTGGAAAACGCCAACATGGTCGTGTTCGCGAAGTCCGGTTCCGGTAAATCGTTCACGGTCAAGCTCGAAGCCGTGCGCTCCATGATGATGGGCGCCGACGTCCTGATCATCGACCCGGAAAACGAGTACCAAAAACTCAGCGACGCCGTGGGTGGCAGCTACATCCGCCTTAGTCTTAACTCCGACGTGCGCGTGAATCCGTTCGATTTGCCACGCGTGATCGACACCGAAGAAGCGGACGACGCCCTGCGCGCCAACCTGGTGACGCTCCATGGCCTGCTCCGCCTGATGCTTGGTGGTGCCAGCTTGCAGGCCAGCGGTGCGACGAACACCACCGCCATGACACCGGCCGAAGACGCCGACCTCGACCAAGCGCTGATTGACAC
>JALRBE010000038.1:9670-9911 GCA_023262335.1 Candidatus Saccharimonadia bacterium
CGCCGGCATCACCAGCGATCCGCTCACGCACACGTCACAACCGCCGACCATGGTCGACCTATACGACACGCTCGTGCACATGGAAGGCAACGGCCCAGCGCTCGCGCAGCGACTGCGGCAACGACATCGGGTGCGCGATGGTGCACAGCCCCACCACCTCGGGAGCATCGTGATTTGCGAGGAAGTTGGCGCACACCGTGCACCCCATGCTGTAGCCCAGCAGCACCACGCGATCGAACCC
>JALRBE010000039.1 GCA_023262335.1 Candidatus Saccharimonadia bacterium
TATGCACGAGCATATGGAACTCGCCGTGAATCGGCATGTAGTACGTTGGATTCAACGCGTTGATCAGCTTGACGTGGTCGTCGTAGTAGCCGTGACCGCTAAGGTGCAGCGGGCCGACGCCGGTAAGGTGCGTCTTGCCGTTCTGGATGACGTCGCTACCTTCGCGCATCAGGCCGTCGACGGTGCGAACGACGTACTTTTCGTTGCCAGGAATCGGGTTCGACGAGAACACCACGACGTCGCTGTTCTTGATCTTGATGAACTTGTGCGCGCCCGAAGCCATGCGGTTGAGCACGGCGTTGAACTCGCCCTGCGAACCGGTACACACGATCGTCACCTTGCCGTCGGGCAGCTTGACGACGTCTTCCATCTTCACCACGACGTCCTTAGGAATCTTGATGGTACCCGCGCGGAGCGCGACTTCGAGGTTCTGGATCATGCTGTAGCCGGCGAACGCGACTTTGCGGTCGTGCTTCTTGGCTTCTTCCAAAATCACCTGCATACGGTGAATCTGGCTACTGAAACAGCTCAAAATAAGGCGGCTGTTCGGGTATTTGTCCATGACCTGGCCCATTGACTGCTGAATATCGAACTCGCCGTGATTATGCGTGCCTTCCGACTCGCAGTTGGTGCTTTCGTTCATGAGCATCAAAATGCCTTCGGTGGTCGCGATTTCGGTCAAGCGCTCAAGGTCGAACTTCTTGCCGTCGACCGGATTATCTTCGAAGCGCCAGTCACCGGTGTCGATCAGGACGCCAAGCGGCGTACGCACGACGACGGCCGTCGCGTCAGGGATGGAGTGGTTCACGCGAACGAGCTCAATACTAAAGTTGTCGCCCAGTTGCACGCGTTCATGCGCTTCGGGGTCCATCTCATGGTAATCAGGCGTGAAGCCGCTGGTGGCTTCTTCCATGGTGCGCTGCAACATGCCGAGCGTGAAGCGGCTGGCGTACACCGGCGCAGGAATCTTGTGCGCCAAATGGCGGTACGCGCCGATGTGGTCCAAGTGACCGTGCGTGAACACGTGGCCGCGGATCTTGTGCTTGTTCTCTTCCAGGTACGTGATGTCAGGAATGATGTAATTGATGCCTGGGTAGTCGCTACCTGGGAACAGGAAGCCCGAGTCGATCACGATGATTTCATCGTCGTATTCGATCGCCATCATGTTCTTGCCGATACCCATTTCGCCGAGGCCGCCGATAGGCATGACCTTCAGCACGGGACCCTTGGTCTTCGGCTGCTTCTTTTGGTCGGCCAGGCTGAACTGCCTGCCCCCGTAGCCGTTGTACAACGACTTGTTCACCGGCACGTTGATCATGTGCTGGCTGGCGCGCAAGTTAACGTTCTCGCTGGTACGGCGCTGCGCGCGGAACACTTCGCCCTTGCGGGTGTTCGTGTTGTTCAGCACGCTGTTATTTGATTTATGTCGTTGCTGGCCCTGTGGCCGTTTGCTTTGGTCGTCAGGTGCCGCGTTAGAGAGTCTTCGTTGACCCATGGTTATGTTGTTTCTCCTTTTTTTCTTGTTATCAAAACAATCTTAGTTAGTCAAAATTTACGAGACGAGGGTTCGGTAGTTACTACGGCTTTCCCTCTCGATTGGTGAGACCATAATAGCACACTTAACGCAAATTTGCAAATTCCGCGACGGTCGAATGCCGCGGCCTACAGGTGATATACTGTGGACATAATGATACGAACGGGTGGGCATATCGAGGAGCAACTTGCTCCGGTCGACCGCAAGGTCAAAGAATTCGTCGCCGCGTACGGCTCCAGCGAGGCAGCCATCGCGGCGATCAAAAAATTCGCGGCAAAGCCCAAAGCCCCCTCCCCGTACGCGAACAACCCGGTCATCATCAGCGCCACCGACCTCACCAAAACGTACAAGATTCACCGTCAAAAGGTCCACGCGCTGCGCGGCGTCACCTTCGACGTCCGTGAGGGCGAATTCGTCGCGCTGACCGGTGCCAGCGGCAGCGGCAAAAGCACCCTGCTCCAACTGATCGGCGGGCTCGACCAAGCGACCACCGGCACCATCGCCGTAGACGGCACCGACATCCGGCGCCTGCGCGACAAAAAGCTGTCGGAATTCCGCAACCGCACCGTCGGCTTCGTGTTCCAGTTCTTCTATTTGCAACCGTTCCTGACGCTCCGCGCCAATACCGAGGTACCCGGCATGTTCAGCCGCAGCAAACGGCAAGGCCGCGCGGCTCACGCCAAAGAACTGCTCGAGCGGGTCGGCCTCGGCGAGTACGCCGGCCGCTTGCCAAAAGAACTGTCTGGCGGCCAAATCCAGCGCGCCGCCGTCGCCCGTGCCCTCCTGAACGAACCCAAGATACTGCTTGCCGACGAACCGACCGGTAACCTGGACAAAACCAATTCCAAAGAAGTCATCGACTTGTTCCAGACCATCCGCAAGGAACTTGGGACGACCGTGATCATCGTGACGCATAACCCCGAAATCGCCGCGCAAGCCGACCGCGAAATCCAGCTGAGCGACGGAGCGATCGTATGATCCGCCTGCGCGACGCACTGACGCTCGCCCGTACCAAATTGCGCGCCAAACGGGTACTGCTCGTCATCACGGTCGTGGTGTCCGGCCTTCTGTTCGGCGTCCTCAGCACGGCCATCATCGTCGCGTCGGGGATCACGGCCAGCACCGAACGGTTCTTCACCAAAGCGCTCGACGGCCGCTACTTGGTAGAAGCGCAGCCCAACATACCCAATTGGGCGTACGGCTACGACGACGGCTTCACCGCGCCTTCGGCCGACCTGACCAAGAAACTCACTGCCATGCAAGACGACTACGTCGCCAAACAAAAGGCGGTCTACGACAAGTACAAGCTGCCGTTCGACAAATCATCCGTGGCGCCAATCTTGCAGCCGAGTCCGTTCGGCGAAAAAGACGCCGCAGGCAACGTCACGCAGATCATCAACCGCGAGTCACCCGTATACAAGCTGTACCTGGCGCAGCGCCAAGAAGACTACGTGAAAACCGCCGTCAACAAAGTGGCCGACCTCAAAAAAACCGCGGCAAACTACGGAGCGACCGACTACTACCACAACCTCACCGCGAGCTTGCAGCCGTACGCGACGTATTTGAAAGGCGGCAAAGAAGAGCTTGGCAAAAAGACGCAACCGAACGCGAATTCATACATGGATTACCTGACGTCGAACGTTCGTGATTCCACCTACACCACTACCGACCAAAGCCTGATCCAACGGTTCATCCTGCCAGAAAACGACCTGCGCAAAAAGAACCGCACGGCCATCCCCGTGGTACTGACCACGCAGGAAATCGCCAAGATGTTCGGCGAGGAACTCGGCATCGGCAAACGGCCGTCCAGCCCCGCCGAACAGGTACACTGGGTCAAAGACCTGCAGCAAAAGGCCAACGGCTTCACGTACGACGTATGCTACCGTAGCGCCACCGAAGCCGCCATCATCCAAAAGACCATGCAGACCAACACCGAAATGGTCGCCAAAAAGAACGACAAGTCGTATGTCGCGCCTAGCCTGCTCTACGACCTGCCAAGCGTTCCGTGCGGCGAGCTGACCGTTAAAAAGGACACGCGCACCGCGCTGGAAAAGAAGGAGCTGCAAACCGCCGAAAACATGCAAAAGGACCTTGGCGATTTCCAGCCGGCTGAACACCGCCTGCTGACGTTCCAAATCGTCGGCACGTTCACCATCAGCGACTTTACCGCGCAGCCGCAAGACGCCAGCGGCTACGTCGCCTACTTGCTTGGGCCGCAGTATGCCGCGACCAGCTCGTTCATCCCCAAGCAGCTCTACGACAAACTCCCCGAAAGCGCGCGGCACGCCGACCTGCTGCAAAAAAGCGGCGGCTCTTATTCCGACATGAGCGTCTTCGAACGCGCCGACATACGCAATACGGTCGTGTCGTTCCCTAGCATCGGCGCGGCGCGCGACTTCATAAAGAACGAGGGCTGCTCGGCTATGTCACCGGATTGCAAGAAGCCGTTCATCCTGAGCACGTACGGCTCGGCCTACCTGGCCGTCGACGACGTCAGCGCGACCGTGCAGAAAGTCGCGCCGATCGCGCTCGCCGTCGCCATGAGCATCGCCACCATCGTCATATGGATCACCATGGCGCGCGTCATCATCGACAGCCGCCGCGAAACCGCCGTGTTCCGAGCGCTTGGCGCCAAACGCCGCGATATCGCCGGCATTTACCTGCTCTACAGCACGCTCGTGGCTGGCATCATCGTAGCGTTCATGCTCACGCTCGGCATCATTTTCGCAAGCGTCGTGCAGGCGCTGTTCGGCGCCGACACCACCAACCTTGCCATGGTCGCCTATGGCATGTTCGACGACGTCGAGCCGTTCCGGTTCGTCGGCATGAACCTGCAGCTGCTCGCCGCGCTCTCCGGCTGCGTGTTCGCCATCAGCCTCGTCGCCGTCTTGCCGCCGCTCTGGCGCAACGTCCGCCGCAGTCCTATCCGCGACATGCGCGACGAATAAGGCAGCCTATTTGCCGCTCGCGTAGTATTTTTCCAGGTCCGAAACGCTGGCAGCATCGCCCTGCAGCACGGCTTCGTACAAATGCGCCGAGCGGAACGTGTACGGCGGGCGCGAACGCGCGCCGACGTAGCGGCCAGCATCGATCAGTTGCCGCTTCAGGACCAGAATCGTCTCACGCTGCGCGTCGGACATGTCCTCCAGCCATCCTGCCATTTCCGGCGGATTCGTCGCGATTGGCCCAGGCTTGGTAATCGTCGCGTCAATATGCCATACCCTCCCACGAAACGGCATTTCAATACCGACGTAGAAGGCCGCGCTTTCGCCTTCGGCGGCCGTAAAATCGGCGATTTTCACCGCCGTGGCCCCAAGCCGTTCGCACGCTTCCGGAACAAGCCTTGTCGCTTCGCCAAAATCCGGGTCCTCATGCTGCACGGCGAAATCAATGTCGGGGTACGCCATAAGCCCCGTCACCGAACTGCCAGTCCGAATCGGGGTCCCCATGCGCGATAGCATTTCCAGCAGCGGCGTCTCACGGAGCAACAGCTCGGCTTCACGTTGCAATGCCTGCTGGTTTTCAGTCGCGTCACTCACTTGCCGTCTCCAATTTTTTGATGATTTCCGGCACGCTCAAAAAATCGTCGATCAACGTTTGGCGTAGCGAGCCGTTATACAGCGCTGCCGCCGGGTGGTACAGCGGCACCACCACAAGCTTGTGGTCGCCGAACTGGATGCGCTTCGCCTGCCCGTGGATCTGGCTTATGTACAGCCCCGGCAAAAAATATTCCATGCTGTGGCGCCCCAATGTTATGACAACTTTTGGCTCGATGATTTGCAGCTGTTTGAGCAAGAACGGCCAGAACGCCTTCTTTTCTTCCGGCAGCGGATCACGGTTGTTCGGCGGCCGGTATTTGACGATGTTCGTGATATACACGTCGCTCCGGTCCATGCCAGCTGCAGCCAGCATCTCGTTCAAGAACTTGCCTGCGGCACCCACGAACGGCAGTCCCTGCTCGTCTTCGTTCTTGCCGGGCGCCTCGCCGATGAATACGATATCCGCGTTCACGTTGCCGTCGCCCATCACCAGGTTCGTCGCCTGCGCCGCCAAGTCCGGGCATACGTTGCCCTCTAAAATCATCGCTTTTACTTTGTCGAGCTGCGCCTGCTTGTCCATGCCCTCAGTATACGGCACGGCATGCGCCAAGCGCTATTTGCCCGTGAACGTCGCGAGTTGTTTTTGGAACGACTCGTACTGCGCCTCGAACGGCAGCTCGCCGTCGATTTCGATGGCGTTTTCGTTCGGCTCCGGCACATCGGTCGTACGGCCAAACCGTTCCACGAGCATGGTTATCTTCTCCAAACCGTACCGGTGGCTATCGTCACGTATTTCGCGCGTTTGGCCTCGTCGAATCGCTTCGTCGGGACTCGTTTTCATCCACACGAGCACAGGCATAGCACCCGTTTCGGCAGCCAGCTTTTCGATGTTCTTGCGGTCGCGCCGTTTGGCCATTTGGGCGTCGTACACAACCGACACGCCAGACTTCAACGCTTGGCGCGCGGCATAATCCATAGCGCCGAACACATCCGTATACAGCCGTTGATTATCGGTAGCGCGAATTTCATCTATCCTCTCAAGCGAGCCGAACATTGCCAGCCTCAGCGCATCGGAATTCAATGTTACCGCAGGTAACTTTTTAGCGAGCCGCGTCGAAAAGTACGTTTTGCCCGAACCCGGAAACCCTATGAATACGACGAGGAGTGGCCGTTTGGTCATTCCGCTTCCTTCAAAGCGCCGAGCATTTCGAAGAACCGGTCCGTACCAACCGTCCACTCGCCATCTTCCACGTACGTCGCTACCACGTCCGTTTCGTCGCGTTCGATCGTGACCGAACCGCCGCCCATTTCGTCTTCGATAATAAGTCCTGTGTCGTTCGAGGGGTCAGTGTGGATCGTCCCGACCGCGTCGATCAGCCCGTCGAGCCCACCTTCTATTTGGTGCAGGTTCGCACGTACCAAGCGAGCAGCTTCGAACAGCGCCTGACTGTCGTCAATTTCCGTCTCCGGATTTTGCAGCGCGGGGAACATCTCCAGTTTGCCGTCCAAATCGTTCGCGGCAACGTAGTCGAATCGTGGAGTATCGGCGCTCATGTTATGCCTCCTGCCTTTTGGTGCCCCTTACAGGGTACGTGGTGACTATCTTGCCGCCAATGCCGACGATAACCCGCACGAGCACGTCGTCTATCACCGCTTCGTGGACGTCGTTTTTGCGTTCCTCGTTGCGCGCGACAGGTTCGGTGTTAGCGACCGCCATAATATTCTCTATGACTTGCTGGGTCGACCATTCGTTCGGGAAGAAACTCGGTATGCCGGCCTTTTTGTAGGTCTTGCCGTCCACGGCTATACGCAGCACATCCGGTCGGAACGTGCCGTTTGTAAGCACGCCTTGCTTCATGCGAGCGGCAAACAACTGGTCTTCGCGCGAAGCGGGTATTGAAGGGTCATAGATCCGCGATGCCACCGTCGAGTCGCCGTTCTTGTCGAGTGCGACAAGCGTTGGCAAATGGTGCGCGCCGCCACGGTGATCACCCACCAAAACATGCTCCAGCATGCCAGGCACGAACCGATTAGCGACTTCCGAAGTTTCGAAGTTTTCGTCGAGCAGCCCGTTCGCCGCCAGCTTGTCCATGAACTTCGCGTTCAATTCCCTGCGCGACTCGCGCTTTTCCGCGGATACCGCCTTCTTTTTTGCCATCATGTTCGGCGTAATACGCGGCATCATCGAAGGAACCGGTACTTCCGGTGCGTCGGCGGGTCGAGGAGCGTAGAGAGTTTCGGGCATGTTTTTGTTTTATTGATGTTTCATCTATTAAAATAGCATAAAAAATATAAAAAGTCAATAAGGATTACAACCAGTTAAAGCTTTTCAATGAGGATACGAGATGGCTAAAGTCCCATCGTCGTGAGGTTGAGCGCCGACAGTTCGGCCACGTAAACGCGCTGATCGCCGCTAGCAGTGCCATTAAGATAACAAATGATCCGTAGGCCGTCGGCACCGGCAGGAACGGCGTAGTCCTCTGAGAACGTAATCGTCGCCAAGCCATCCCATCGATTCACCAAGAGGCTTGTGCCGACTGTCGTAGAACCGTTCCGCCATTCCGCCGTCAGCTGTATGTACGATGCCGGCGAGCCGTCGACGTTCCAAATGCCGTCCATCTTGAGTACGCCGCTGATACGGAACATGTGGCCTGGCGTCACCGCTCCGACGCTGCTTGTCCATCGGAACGCGCCGACGGCGGTCGAGCCGTTCGCCTTCGTTACCTGCGCCCACCGCCCTGCCACGCCTTCGCTCCCACCCGGCGTCACGTAAGTAACGCTCGTACCCGTACCGACGACGCTGAAACCAGCGGGAGAAACGTCACGGAATAACCCCACGCCACCAAGCAAATCGAAGGGGTTCGCCGTATCCTTTATGGTAGATGGCAACACGGGCGGAAAGAGATCGGCAACCTTTTGCGTGATGAGCGCGTCTGCGACCGCCCCGTACCCTGCCGCCGTCAGATGCGTCGTATCAGAGGGAGACAGCGAATACGTTGATGCGATGCCTCCGGTCGGATCGACAAGGGCCGCGTATTGATCGACGCAGGGATACCCATAGCGGGCAGCAAATGCCATGATAGCCGCATTAAGCCGAATGATATTGGTTGTCTGAGGAGCCGTCGGCGTGCCAGGAGCACCGGTAGGCATCAGCGTTTCCATGATCGGCACCACCCCTGCGTTGGCGAGCTGCGAGCAAATGCTTTCAAGCTTGCCCATCCACGTCGCAAGATCGAATGACGAGCTGACATCGTTCCTTCCTATAGCGATCGCGCAGGCGTTCGGCAACGGACTGGATGCCAACAAGGCTGGCAGCTGCACCGTGAGGACATCATCGATCGTATCCCCTGGATCCTGCTGTGGGTTCGTCATTTGCACACGCCGGTTCGTCAACCACTCGACCCGACGCCAAATCACCGGTCCACGTGAGGCCACATGCGAGCCCGATGTGATCGAGTAGCCGTATGACTGCAGCGAATCGCCAAGCACGCCAAGGCGCGGTCCGTTCGGACGCATGATCCGCTGCGATGCGGCTCCGACTGCGGCTCGCGCGGCCGACACGTTTGTGCCTTCTGCTATGACGGCAGGCTTGTTTGCCAGCGTCACCCAGTCACCTGGCGCATTCAGTTTTGCCTGCGCCGCTCCGGACATTTTTTGCTCGGTTACGGATCCGTCCTTCAATGAGCCGTCAGCGGCATGTGCCTGTGAAAGATACTCGTTGAGGATGTCCCCCCCACGTCCCGTTGTCTTTGCCTGGCTCTGGTAAGCGTGCCACGACTAGCTTCGTACTCTCTGCATAACGTACATTCAGTGTAGTACGTTTTACCGCTTATGCCTAGTGAACTAGTTGGCTCTAGTTACCTTCGACGTCTTTGATACTCAGACTCAAGCGGCCGCGCTCGTCGATGCCGGTCAGTTTCACCTTCACGATTTCGCCTTCGGTCAAAACGTCCTCGACGCGGTCGACCCGCTCGTTGCTCAGCTGGCTGATATGCACCATGCCGTCGGTGCCAGGCATGATATTCACGAAGGCGCCGAATTCCTTGATCGTCACCACCTTGCCTTCGTAAATCTTGCCGACTTCCGGCTCTTCGGTCAGGCCACGGATCCACTCGAGTGCGCGCTCGATTCCTTCTGGATCGGTACCGGCGACGGTAATGAGGCCATCGTCCTTGATGTCGATCATGGAGTTGGTTTCAGCGGTGATCTTGTTGATGACTTCTCCGCCCTTGCCGATAACAGCACCGATTTTGTCGGGGTTGATCTTGATCTTTTCGATGCGCGGCGCGTACGGGCTAAGGTGCGTGCGCGGCGCGGCGAGCGTGGTCAGCATGTGCTCAAGAATGTGCTCGCGGCCAGGCTTGGCCTTTTCGAGCGCTTGGCGCAGGATGTCGACCGGCAGGCCGTGAACCTTCATGTCCATCTGGATGGCCGTGATGCCTTCGCTCGTGCCAGTCACCTTGAAGTCCATGTCGCCAGCGAAGTCCTCGGCGTCAGCGATGTCGCTCAGCACGTACGGCGTGTCGCCGTCCATCATGAGTCCCATGGCAATGCCGCTGACCGGCCGCTTGAGCGGCACGCCGGCGTCCATGAGCGACAGGCAGCCGCCGCAGACCGAGGCCATCGACGAGGAGCCGTTCGACTCCATGATGTCGGAGACGATCCGGATGGTGTACGGGAACTTGTCCTC
>JALRBE010000003.1:0-16724 GCA_023262335.1 Candidatus Saccharimonadia bacterium
GAATCGACGACTGACTTGTCGAGCCCCAAGCCTTGCCACTTCTGCCTGTAATACGGAGGCAATTCAGGAACCTCGGCCTGAATGGCAGCGATTTCATCGTCCGTGAGTTTTATCGGAGGAATGTCAGGATCAGGCATGTAGCGGTAATCCTGGGCATCCTCTTTGCTGCGCTGACTGGACGTCTTGCCAGTCGAATCGTCCCAGCCGCGCGTTTCTTGCACGACCGTTTCCCCGGCTTCAAGCAACGCCGTCTGGCGTTTGAATTCGTACTCGGCTGCCCGCTCAACGCTGCGGAAGGAGTTCAAGTTCTTCACCTCGGCACGTTTGCCAAGTTCCGTCGCGCCCTCCGGAGCAACCGAAATGTTCACGTCGAACCGCATGTTGCCGTGGTACAAATCGCCGAACGTCACGCCGGCGTACGTCATGAGCTTGTGCAGCTCGGCCGCGTAGGCCTTTGCCTCTTGCGGCGAATGCATGTCGGGTTCGGACACGATTTCGATGAGCGGCGTTCCCGCACGGTTAAGATCAACGAGACTATGATCGCCGTAGTGACTCAGCTTACCGGCGTCCATTTCCATATGCGCATGGTGGATCCGCACGGTCACGGAGCCGCCGTCTTCCATTGGCGCCTCTATGGAACCCTCCAGGATTGTCGGCTGGTACATTTGCGTGATCTGGTACCCGTTCGGAAGGTCGGGGTAAAAATAGTGCTTACGATCGAACCGGCTGACGTTGGCGACCTTGGCGCCCAGCGCCTTGCCGGCACGTACGGCCAAGTCAACGGCCTGACGGTTCAGTACGGGCAGCATGCCGGGCAACCCGTAATCGATAGGATGCACGACGCTGTTCGGTTCTTTGTCGCGAGCATCGTTGTTCGCAGGACTGAAAAGCTTCGTCGCGGTCGCAAGCTGCACATGGCACTCAATGCCGATAGTCATTTCGTATTTCGTCATTATATTGCTCCCAAGTCTTTGAGCGTTTGTTTGAACTGCGCGAGCGCTCGCCGCGTTACGTCGTAGCTCACCTTTACGTCGGGCTCGTGCGCCACTCGGTTGCGCAACTTGTGCGCTTGCCATATGTTATCTCGATGCGGCAACGCAGCCTTGGCAGACTTCAACCGGTCGCCCATGGTATTACCCTTGAATCCTTTGTCTTTCAAGGCTTGATCGACCAATTTGTCCGCGTCAATGATCGCCATGCGGTTATGAACTTCGCTCTCACGAGATATCGATTGTTCGATCGCCAGCCATTTGCTTCGATACCGCTCAATGTCGAGCGAGCTTCCTTTTTTGCCGAACGTGATCAATGCGAACAAGAGCGCGCCAATGATCAGCACGGCTGCGAAAAGGACAATGATACCGGCGTCCATTACGCGACCTCCTGGGACTTAGCGAGCGCAAGCAGCCGCGCGTCTGAACGACGAGGTCCGATGAGCTGCACGCCGACTGGCAAACCGGCGGCCGTTGGATTCGCTGGCACGCTTATGGCTGGCAGGCCGGCTAAGCTCGCAGGTACGGTCATGACGTCCGCAAGATACATTTTTACAGGGTCGGTCGCGTTCTCGCCAATGGCGAAGGCAGGAGTCGGAGCGACGGGTGTCACGAGCGTATCGTAACGCTCGAACAGCTTGTCGAACTCTCCGATAAGCAACGTACGGGCTTTTTGCGCCTGCAAATAATACGCGTCAAAGAAGCCGCTTGACAACACGTAGCTGCCTATCATGATGCGGCGCTTGTTTTCAGCCATGAAGCCGGCATCACGGGATTTGCCGTAGACTCCTGTGAGGTCGGTCGCGTCGGCGCGGTTGCCGTAGCGAATACCGTCGTACCGCGCAAGGTTACTGCTTATTTCGGCAGGCACGACAATGTAATAAATCGCAAGGGCGTACTTTAGCATCGGCAGACTGACGTCCTCGACCGTATGCCCAGCCGCCTTCAAACCGTCAACGTAGGCCTGAACGCTCGCTCGCACTTCCGCATCGACGTCGTCGGTCATTGCCTCTTTGATGACGCCGATCTTCAACGTAGCTGGCTGCTCCGGAGCGAAAAAGTCAGGCAACGTCGTCATGTCATTCGCGTCCTTGCCTGCCATGATGTCCATAACGAGTTCCGCGTCGGCCGCGTTCGTTGCGAAGCACCCGATCGTGTCCGTACTGCTTGCCATCGCAACAACGCCGTAACGGCTCACTGTACCGTATGTCGGCTTGACGCCGACGACGCCGTTGAAGCTTGCTGGTTGGCGGATCGATCCGCCGGTATCGGTGCCTATCGCGAACGGCACGATACCGAGCGCAGTCACGACCGCCGAGCCGCCCGACGAACCGCCAGCAACCTTGGTATCGTCAACGGCGTTCTTGGTCGGACCAAAAGCAGAGTTCTCCGTGCTGCCTCCATGAGCGAACGCGTCAAGATTCGATTTGCCAATGCATATCGCCCCTTCTGCTTCAAGGCGTTCGACAGCCGTTGCTTGCAATGGCGACGCGAAACCACGCAAAAAATCACTCGCGGCCGTCGTCGTTCCGCCGAGCGTCAAAAAATTATCTTTCGCGACGAAAGGAACGCCCGCCAGCCGGCCGGATATTTCGCCGGCGTCGACTTTTGCTGCGCGCTCCAGCGCGCGCTCTTCACTAAGGCTTAGGAGCGCGTTGAATCCTTCGCTGCGTTTCGCTGCCTCGATCGCGTTTTTTACGTTCTGTACCGCCGAAACGCCAATATAATCACTGATTACCGACATGATCTACAATACCTTTGGCACTTTTATTTGATTTTTATGCGAGTCAGGGGCTAACGCGAGCAGCTCCTGCCTACCGACGTTCGACAGCCGAACGGCGTCATCGCGCCAAACGTTCTCCAAATCCGTTACCTGGTAGGTCGGCTCGACGCCTTCGGTATCAAGCTCGTCAAGTTGCGCGACGTAGCCAAGAATATTACCAATGTCAGCCTGCAAAGCATCGACTTCGTCATCGGTTAACTGCAAACTGGCAAGCTGCGCCAAATGCAAAACATCGTCTCGTGTTACGGAAGTGGTGGTCATAGGTATATTATACTTGCTTGTTCTTTTTTGGAAAAGCGAAAAACGATTCGGCCCTGCGCTAGCCGCGCCAGCGTCGTCAGACATAAAGGTGGCGACATCGTACCGATCCGGCTCATGAAACTGCTATACTGTATAAAGCATATGGCTAAACACAAACAAGCTAAGAAAACACGAAAGAAAAAGGGCATGCTCGCGGCGCTCGGCATGCAGTTCGTGAAACTGCAGATTGCCGGCAATATCCCCTTTTGGGGCACGTACGGATTGTTCGCGCTCCTCGACAAAGTCTTCATGGTAGACGTCATCGTGTCGCTATTCATCGCGACGCTTCTCGCGAACAGCCTGTTCTTTTACGTGGACGACAAGTGGGTCTTCGCAGACAAGCGTGGCAACCGGAAGACCGCTACTGAAGTCGTCAAGTTCGCCGTGTTCATGACGTTCAGTGCGGTTTTGACCTTCTTCATCACTTGGCAGCTTCATGAACGGCTTGGCATCTCGCCATACTTAGGTCAATTCATTAGTGCCGCCATTTCGACGGTCGTCACGTTCATAGGCCTGCGCTTCTGGGTTTTCGCACCGTCCAACGCCGCGTCGAAACCTTAGTTCGAAGCGTCTATAAAGGTATGCGCATGGCCGGTCGCGCCACCGCGCCCTGTTCGGCCGATCCGGTGAACGTAATCCTCGTAGGTCTTCGGCGTATCGAAATTGATCACATGCGTCACGTTCGGAATATCAAGGCCTCGGGCCGCAACGTCCGTCGCGACCATTACCCTGACTTTTTCTTCTTTGAATTGCTGCAAAGCTTTTTGACGCTGTGCTTGGTTTTTGTTGCCATGGATCGCGACAGAGGGTATGCCGCTCTTATGCAGCTGGTCGCTGAGTCGCTGAACCCCGTATTTCGTATCTCCGAACACCAGCACTTTGCCGTACCGTTCGTCCGCCAACAAGTCGTGCAAGAGTTCCAACTTGTGCGTTTTGTCGCGCGCCTCGATGACATCCTGCTCCACGTGGCTGCTCGTTTCGCCCGTCCGTACCTGCACGGTAACAGGGTCTTTCAGGAACTGGCCCGTCAACACCTCGATTTCCGGAGTCATCGTCGCGCTGAAAAAGAGGGTCTGACGGTCCCGTGGCATTTTGCCCACGATTTGCTTGATATCAGGCAAAAAGCCCATGTCCAACATGCGGTCGGCTTCGTCCAAAACGAGCGTCGTCATGTTCTTGAGCTGAAGATCGCGCCGTTCGATCAAATCCTTCAAACGACCTGGCGTCCCGATGATCAAATGCGGACGGCGACGCAAGGTACGGATCTGACGGTCAATGTTAACGCCACCGACAACAATGGCAGCTTCCATGTCGAGCCCATTGGCAAACACGACGAATTCTTCGTAAATCTGCTGCGCGAGTTCACGGGTCGGCGTTACGACGAGTACGCTCGGACGCAACATGATCCCGCTTTGGCGCTCGATGATAGGCAACAAGAATGCTGCGGTCTTACCGGTACCGGTATTCGCCAAGCCAATAACATCGCGACCCTCAACGATATAAGGGATCGCTTGGTCCTGAATGGCGCTCGGCAATACGAAGCCCTTCGCAGCAATGTTATGCTTCAGCTCGGCACCGAATGGAAAATCCGCGAACGAATGTGCCGGCTCGTACGGCTTTTCCTCGTAGACCTGAGCCTTGTTGATAAACTTCGATGGATGGATGGTTTGCTTGCCGCTGTTTTTCCGGCTACCGCCACTACGTGAGCGATTGCCCGACGCATGAAAAGATCGCCGGCCGCGTTGGTTGGTTTGTGACATTATGTCCTTTCGCTATGTTTTGTAGATTGCAGTCAAAAGCTGTTCTCGTGTTCAAGATGAGAGATGTGACATTCGATCGAATGCAATGTTCTTATTATACCACACCACCTATGGTTGCGGCAGGCTACTGTCTGTAGAACGGATCCTCGGACGGTGGCCGGTCTTGAGGAATGGTTGGCGGCTGCGTCGGAGCAGGGGGCTGAGCCTGCGGGAGCTGGGGTTGCTGCGCGAGGTCGACGGGTTGTTGCGTTGGAGGATGCGCTTGTTCTACCGGCTGCGACGGAGCTATCGGCTGCACGCCCGCCTGCGAGTACACAGGTGTCGCAACAGAAGGTTCCGGCGGCAACGCCGCACCGTAATGACCGACGCGAAGCTGGCTGATGCGACGCCTATGAATACCGAATAGTACAGAGAGGACTATGGTCATGACGGCAGCGACTATCAATATCGCTATCAAAGCGACTTGCAACTGATTCATGAGCGACGTGTCCTTTTCGCTGCCTTTGTGCGACGCGGCGAGTTTTTGCAATGGCACCGACCACCTGTTGTATGTGTACGAAGCCGACTGCCCGAACGCCGAAGCGCTCCCGGCATAGTTAGACCTAAGGTACTGATCAACGCCTTCACGCCAGGCTTTTCCTGGTTCGCTCACTGACGCAAGTTTTATGTTGCGCTTGTCGAGGAGCTTGGCCAGCTCTCCCGACGACCGGACGGTACCGTTCGCGAAACACAGCTGGTCAGGGCAATACGAGAGTCCGTAGACCGCGAAGCCCACCAATTCGCCAAGCGAGTTGAAGACTGGCGCACCGTCATTGCCTGGCAATACGGGCATCGTCGTCTGGATCAGCCGGGTGTCTTCCTTCTTGTATGCTTGTTCTACTTTGCTTACTGTCACGATAGGCGCGTTGCGTATCTTGTCGACAGTAAGGGAGCTGTCGGTATATGCCGCATAACCAATGGTATTGAGAGTATCGTTTGCCTTCATATCCTCGGAGGCAGCGACCGGTACCGCCTGGAAATTCCCCTTGACCTTAATGATACCGACGTCAGTCGCTGGAGTAGCGCTACCGAAGACTTCTTGCACCGATTTTGACGCGTCGTAGTCGTGTGCGACATATTCGGCGCTTAGCACGCTATCTGAGTACGCGAATGCTGGCTTGTTACTGTCAGAGCGATTAACAACGATCGGCTTGTCGGTCGGCTGAACGGCGTACGTATATTTCTCGTCTATCGGCACGATGTAATTGTCCGGAATGACCGAAGCGATGTTTTCGATTTTTGCCAAGGCTTCCTGATCGCCGATCTGCGCGCCAGTCTTTATGTAGTCAGCGTCAGACTGCAAGATTTTTTTAATCTTCAGCAAGTAATCCAGCACGCGCTGCAATCTGTCGAGCATTTGGGATTGGTCAGAAGCGAAATTGATATACCCGTTGATTGCCGCTTTCTTTTGCGCGATGATCGCATGACCCGTGGTGGCTATATGGCCTTCACTAGACACGAATACGCCCGTCGCCATGTTTCCGGCGCATGCGTCCGACAACGTCGTCGCCGTCTCGCCGCTTTCAAGGCGAAGGGCAAGGTTGGCGCAGTACAGGGTACCTATACGAACCACGCTTGGTTGGTTCTTGGCTATGGCAGCCAAGCTGTCGGCATCGGCATAATACTGCGGAGTAACCGTTATGAGCGGCGCCTCGCCCTCTTCGTCCTCAAGGACACCGGTATCATCGGCGTCATCCGAAGTTTCTTTCGTCGCCTGGGTAAGCCGCGCTAGCGGCAACGCGTACGAGGTCTTTTGTTGGTCTGATACTTGGTCCGAATCACCAGTAGCCGGCTGTTCGTACGCGACCGAATCGAAGACTTGCTCAACGAGACTTGCGGCGCTGACGTTCGTCGGACGGACATTGCTCACGCAAATAGAGTATGGCATGTCATTCTGAATCGCGTAGTAACAGTCATCGTAGCGAACGTTCGCTATTCGGTAGTTATCGTTCGTCGTCGTGAATCTGACCTTCTGGTATTCAACGTTCGCGATGGTCGTCGAAACCGGCTTCGTCGCGTCGATCGTCACGACCGTCTTGTCGTCGCCAACCCGTTTAGCAAGGCGCTTGTCAGTATCCAGCTTAACGAACAGACTTATTTTTGAGAGGCCTTTGTTTTCAGCGTTGGCAGCCGCGTCCGTCAGGTCTTTGTCGCTGACCGTGGCGAAAATTTCAAGTTCTGGCGGCTGGGTCGCCAATGACCGTGCGCCTTCGACGCTTTCTATGGGCCGAATACGCACGTAATTATATGCGCGGCTTGTCCGCAATTCGTTGTTTTCGTAAGTTTCGCCAGAAAGCACCGCCGCGCTACCGTCGGTTCCAGACGTGCTGTCTCCTACTTCGGCATAGCTGCTATATACGCGGTTATCGTAATCAAGCTTAAAACCGAGCGTCGAGCTTACCGGCACCCGCTTCAAGGTCTGATCTGGCGGCTGCAATGCGTCGGCTAGCTGCGTACGCGCAGGCTGATCGACGGCCGTCGTTCTCGGAACCACGAAGAAGAGACACGCGCCAACGAGGACAGTAACGATCGCCGTCGCGATGAGCGCCCACTTGACAACCCTGCCTAAAGGCGACTGGCGCTCATACACTTTTTGGCGTATTTGTTCCGACTCCTGCGGAATATAAGGGTTCGACGACGAATCTTCCATGCTTGGATATTAGTTTACCATAAGAGGGATATGCCGCGTAAGTTACATTTTTTGCCGGATGTCGGCAATCATGTCACGCAGCTCGGCGGCTTTCTCGAATTCCAAGTTGGCGCTCGCGAGTTCCATTTGCCCCGACAAGTCCTTGATCAACGCGGTATACTCGTCTTTTGGAATCTTCTTGAGGTCAAGTTTCGGCTTGTCATCTTCCTTCTTTGGAATGATCGCGCGAAGCCCTTCGCCTATCGCCTTGTCAATGGAGGTCGGCGTTATGCCGTGCTCTTTGTTGTACGCCTCTTGAATGCCTCGCCGGCGATCCGTCTCATCGATCGCGGCCTGCATGGAGCGCGTTATCGTGTCGGCATACAGAAAAACAGTACCGTTCACATGGCGAGCAGCGCGACCGATGGTCTGTATGAGCGCACTCTCGCTACGCAAAAAGCCTTCCTTGTCGGCGTCCATTATGGCAACCATGCTGACTTCCGGAAGGTCCAAGCCTTCGCGCAGCAAGTTGATGCCAACCAGCACGTCGTACACGCCACTGCGAAGGTCGTTCAGAATGTCGCCGCGCTCCATCGTATCGACATCACTGTGAATATACGCTGTTTTTATGTCCAATTCCTGCAAATACGTGCTCAGGTCTTCGGCCATGCGCTTCGTCAGCGTCGTCACGAGCACGCGCTGCTTGTTTTCTATGCGAGTTCTGATTTCAGCGATCAAATCGTCAATCTGCCCTTTCGTCGGACGGATCTCGATCTGGGGATCCAATAGCCCCGTCGGGCGGATGATTTGCTGCGCAGGCTCAGGACTATGCGACAATTCGTACTCGCCTGGCGTCGCCGAAACGTACACGGCCTGATTGATATGCTTGTCGAATTCCTCGAACCGAAGCGGCCTGTTGTCGAGCGCGGATGGCAGCCGAAAGCCGTATTCGACCAACACTTCCTTGCGCGCGCGGTCCCCATTGTACATTCCTCGTACCTGTGGCAACGACTGGTGACTTTCGTCAACGAGCAATAGCCAATCGTCCGGGAAGTAGTCTATGAGCGTCGCAGGTTGTTCGCCTGGTTCGCGGTTCGTCAAATAACGGCTATAGTTCTCGATTCCCTTCACGAACCCGGTCTGTTCGAGCATTTCGATATCGTACCGCGTCCGCTGCGCCAAGCGCTGCGCCTCGAGATGCTTGTCGTGGTCTTCGAACCACTTGAGGCGTTCGTCGAACTCGCGCTTGATGTTTTCTATGGCATGTTCCAACTTTTGCTTCGGCGTCACGTAGTGGCTCGACGGAAACACCTTGAGTTCATGCGGCTCGCCGAGAATCTCTCCTGTCAGCGGATCGATGCGCGTGATGCGCTCGACGTCGTCCCCGAAAAATTCGATACGATACGCCGAGTCGCTACCCGCAGGAAAAACGTCGACGACATCACCCTTCACCCGGAACGTACCCCGATGAAAATCAATGTCGTTGCGTTGGTATTGGATGTCCGTAAGCAACCTGACGAACTTGTCTTGCTGACGACGTTCTCCGGTCTTCACGGTAATGGACATGTCGGCGTAGTCTTCCGGATTACCGATACCGTAAATGCAGCTGACCGACGCGACGATGATGACGTCTCGGCGGGTTAGCAGTGCCGTCGTCGCGGCATGGCGCAGGCGGTCGATCTCGTCGTTGATCTTGCTGTCCTTCTCAATATACGTATCGCTCGAAGAAATATACGCCTCCGGCTGGTAATAATCGAAATAGCTCACGAAGTAATGGACTTCATTGTCGGGAAAGAACGCTTTGAATTCGCCGTACAACTGCGCCGCGAGCGTTTTGTTATGTGCCAGCACTAGCGTCGGGACTTGTCGTCGCTGAATGATATTCGCCATGGTAAACGTCTTGCCGCTGCCTGTCACGCCAAGGAGAGTCTGTTCTTTTTCACCTTTTTCCAAGCCGGCAGTCAGCTGATCTATGGCAGCCGGCTGGTCTCCCGTAGGTTGATAGGCCGTTTCCAAGCGGAACTTATGGGTCATTAATCCCATTATACCTTAGACGAAGGTCAGGCTGCTACTTGTAATGAGCGCTCTGCAAGACGGCAAACGCTTGCGTCGCCTCCTTGGAGTCAAGTACGGCCATGGCTTTCGCTTCGGACTCATACGTCAGTCCTTGTGCGTTGTCGTTCGCATAGTAGCGGAATGACAGCGCGCCGTACCCTTCGAATGACGGATCCGCCTTGGCATTTTTTCCGCTCAGGATGCCGATTCCAACGTCGCATACGTCTATCTTGCCGACCGTCTGCGTCGCCTTGGCAAGGTTCAATAACATGTCGACCGACCAGTTCTTAGCTGCCGCGTCATAGCGAGCCAAACTGACGGCGTATGCGGTACCGCCAACATACTGCTCAGTACCTTCGTTGACCAAATAATTTCCGGAAACGCCCGTCGTATGCGTCCGTATCACTTTCGCGAACGACCCATCCTCGTTGCCGCACGCGCCGCCCACGCTACCCATGCCCGTATCCAGCTTCAGCCACGGCTTGCCGGAAGTATCACTAACAATGAACCGCTCCTGCGTGCCGTACGTTTCCTGCGTGACGGCGACAGACTTAACGGTCCAATCCTCAGGATA
This sequence comes from Candidatus Saccharimonadia bacterium, assembly GCA_023262335.1. Taxonomy (GTDB): domain Bacteria; phylum Patescibacteriota; class Saccharimonadia; order Saccharimonadales; family Saccharimonadaceae; genus UBA2112. The sequence goes on from JALRBE010000003.1 coordinate 10,130, forward strand.
AGAAAAGCATATTTTTTCCTGTGGCGCGCAGAATTCCTTCAGCGCCGCTACTTTTGGCGCGTCTGCCAATTGCGCCGGGTTCACGAACGACGTTCCGTTCTTAGCGACGCACTTTTCAGGGTACGATTCCTGAACGACGCTTCCTTCTGCCTTGACGCACTCCGCGTAACTGCTCGGATTCGCTACGTATCCTTTGTTCACGAAGTTCTGCCAGAACAAAAAGGCGATACCACCAATAACCGCAGCCGCGATCACCCCGATCATCACCACATGCGCGGCGCCGTATTCGTGACCGTGCCGTATACTGCTCATACAAGACCTTCCCATTCTTCACGCTGCCGTTGCCATCGCTTCTGCAGCTTCTCGGACCGTTCGTGCATTTCGGCACGCGCTTCTTCCTGGGTGCTCCTCTCGATGATCGCCACGATTTCCTCAATATCATCGGTAATGTGGTACAGGTCGATGTCGTCAGTATCGATCACGCCGTACTCTTCAAGCAACGTCTTTTTGATGACTTTGTCGAAAGGCTTCCAAAAATCAACGCCCATGAGTATTATCGGGACTTTCGGTATGGTCCCGGTTTGCGTCAGGGTAACTATCTCGAACAGTTCGTCAAGGGTCCCGAATCCTCCTCCGCAATATACGTACGCGCTGGCATCGAGCGTCATCGCGACCTTGCGTCCAAAAAAATGCTCGAACTGAAAGCTTTCGGTCGTATGCGGATTGAGCCGCTGCTCCGTTGGCAAGTGAATATTGAAGCCGATCGAAACGCCACCGGCTTTTTTGGCGCCGTGATTTGCCGCTTGCATGACACCGCCCCCGCCGCCCGTAACGACCGCGTAGCCGTGCTTGGCAAGCGCCCACGCCACGGCGAAGGCTTGCCGCGAAACGGGGTGGCTCTGCAACGTACGCGCCGAACCGAATATCGTCACCGTGTTAGGGTACTTTGCCAAAATGTCGAACGCCTGCTCGAACTCTTCGACGACGGTAACCAGCCTACCCTCCGCGGCATCGATGATTTTTTGCCTGACGAGCAAATGGTTTTTGGCGTCTTCGGATTTTAGTGACGGTACGCTGATCGGCTTGTCGAGCATGCTACCCTTCGATTTCTGTCAGTTTGTAGTCTTCAGGTGCTTTCGATAGCCACTTGCGCAGGTCATCTGCGGTCAAAAGACCCTTTTGCGCGCCGAGCTGCTGAACGACGCTCGCGCTGTTCACAGGTGCCCATGTAAGCGCCGTGTCCATGCTTTCGCCCTGCGCAAGGGCAGCGACGATGGTCGACGCGAAGGCATCACCCGCTCCCGTACGGTCGAGCGGCGGCGCAGGGTCAGGATAATTAGGAATCGTCACGAGCTTCCAGTCGTACGACGCGTACGAACCGTTCGGACCGTCGGTAATAACGACGATTTTCGGCCCGAAGTCATGCAATCCGTTCGCCAAGTCGCGAATCGAATCGTACCCACGCCCCGTCACCTCCATGGCTTCCTCGCGGTTCATGACGATGAGATGCGCATGCTTGTACAGCTCGCGCAGCTTGTCGATACCCCACTTGAAGTGGAACGTGCCAGGCTGGAACACCAATTTTACTTTTGGATGCGCAGCGAGATACTCGATGAGCTTCTCGTGCAGCGGCCACGAATCTTCGCCGATATACGACAAGTAAATCCATTCCGGTTCGTCAATCGGGTCAGTCCATTCGTACGCGTACGGTTCGCTTTTCACGAGCATGGTACGGTCGGACTGGTACCAGAGCACGTACCAGTAGCTGGTTTTCGTGCCCGCCTGTGTCACCATGTTGTCGGTACCGACCCGTTCTTCCGCCAAGTGATCAAGCGCTTCCTTGCCTGGCTGGTCATCGCCGATCCAAGCCATCAACTGCGTATCGATGCCAAGGCGGCTCATCGAAACGGCAGCGTTCGGCGACGGGCCGACCGATTTGACGATATCGACATGGTCGTACGCCGGCTTCGAACCGTACGGCAAGCTCAGCCGCTTCGTACCGTCCTCGTCGATGTCGATGCGCGCCGAATCATCACGCAGCCTAATGAACGCGTCGGTGAATATGTCGCCGATCGCAAGTACGGTCGGCTTTTTGTCGGTTCGTTCTGCTTCGTGTTCCACGGTCGGATGCCCCTCGTCTTTCTCTAATTTAATGCCGATCTCTTCAACCAATCGATGAACGAGTTCGTTGTCCGTCTTATCGTGTTCCGCGTAGCGGCGAATAATCTCGATGCGAAGGTGACGCAGTCCATGTTCGTGCGTGCGCTGCTCGAACGGCAGCTCATGATGCGCGCTCTCGATGACGTCCTGGAGATTGAACGATATGATTTCCGTGCCGAAATCAAGTAGTACGTATGGAGTGTCCTTAAGGGCGTCGCCAGCTTTGCCCGATTTCACGCCCGCAAGAAGCGCTTGGTATACTTCCTTCCCGTTACTATCCGCCGGATCAAGTCCGAGCTCACGCAGGACCGCATGGGCCTTTTCGGTTATGTCAGCTATCAGGCGCACGTCGACGCCAACGTAAAGGGTGGTCGTTTCCGAGGAGTTGTTTCAGCACGTGTGTCATGATGTACGAATTATATCACGCTTATGCTTGCCGGGTACGTTCTATGTGCGCGATAATCCCGTTAAAAATTCTCTGGCCGTCGTTTCCGTCCGACACCTCGGGATGAAACTGCATGCCGTAGATCGGTTTTGACTCGTGCATGACCATCTCGACGCCGGATTCGGATGTCGCCAGCGCGACGAGAGGGGACGGCACGTCAGGAACGTACCAACGGTGCGCTTCATAGACCTCCGCCCTATTGACGAGCATTATGCCAAATCCACTAGCCGTGGCAATGATAGTCCTCGTTCCCAGGCGTCGCTCGTCACGAACCAAAAGCTGGGATTTGAACGCGTTCGCGATCAGTTCGAATCCGAGACAAATCCCGATGATCGGGCCTCCGTGATTTTTGATGAGTTCAAGTTCGTTACGGTAGTACGCTCCGCTGCCGTATACGGGCATCGTGCTGCCACCCGACAACACGACGATGTCCGAAGGGTCAGTCACATGCAGTGTCGGATCGTCATGAGTCTTATACGTGACGGTAGCGTCGGTGAACAACTCGCCTATCTTGCGAGCATGGACCGAGCCGTTATCGACGACGAGGACATTCATTTGAGCGGTTGTTCGTGAAGCGGCATGTCATGAAGCTTCACGTTTTTGTGCAGTATGCCTGCCTTCGCGCCTATGTAGCGCACGACCGACGTTGAGTTCGCGCTTGCGAACACGATGCTGTCCTTCAATGACTTGCCTTGCACCCATTGGCTCAAAAACCCGGACGCGAACGCGTCGCCAGCGCCCGTGCGATCGACGACCTTGACGTCTTCGTACATGCCCGCTTTTACCATCGTCTTGCCGTCGCTTGCACACACCCCGTTCGGGCCGTCGCTGACGATGACCACTGGCACGAGGTTCAACGCATGGTGCACGAGCTCTTCAAGCGTCTCGCCGTGCACGAGCTTCTGCATCTCCTCCTTGTTGACGCACAGTATGTCGACGCTTTCGAGCAATGTCTTCAATTTTTCAGGCTCCGCCAGCTCCGGGCCTGCAGGATTCAGCATGACCTTCGTGTCATTCTTTTCCGCGTAGTCGATGACTTTTCTCAAAAGGTCCAATCCGCCGTTCGCAAGCGATGTCGGATACACCCAATCGGCCTCGGCGATCGCTTTGAAGTCAAGATCGGTTCCGCGCGGTCCCGTCGAAACGCCGCGATGATTCAGAATGGTCCGTTCGCCGTTCGTGGCGATAAGGATCGTCGAATACCCCGCCTGGTATTTGTTCGTCTGCACCACATGCGACGTATCGACGCCTTCGTGATCGAGTTCGCGAAGGATCGTTTCGGAAGCCGGGTCAAGCCCGAGCGTCCACATGTACGACGCATGCACGCCCTGGCGCGCAAGCGTCACCGCTACGTTGCCGGCATTGCCACCGGTACCGAAGGTCACGTGCTCGACTTCCATCTTGAGCCCGAGCGGCAGGTGCGTATACATGACCTTGCCCTCTTGGTGCGGATCGAACTCATCGCTTGTCAGGAACACGTCCTGGACCGTTTTGCCGATCGCGAGAATCTTCGGCGCGGCCATACGTTAGACGACCGCCTTGCCTTCGCTGCCGAACGCTTTGATTTTTTCTTCGACGACCTTCTGTACCTCGCCGTATACGGTTGGCATCAGCTTGACGACCGCGTATTCGTCCGGATTGTCAGCAAGCACTTTCTCGAGTGTTTTGCGGAACACGTAGCGCATGTCGCTGTTGATATTGATCTTGCTGACGCCGATTTTTGCCGCGTCCTCAAAGAAGTGCGACGGCGTGCCGGACCCGCCATGCAGGCTGATGCCGCACCCGATGGCATCGCGGATTTTTTGCAAAAGCTCAAGATCAAGCTCTTTGGGTACAGGATACTTGCCATGCAGATTGCCGATGGCGGCCGCGAACGTGTCGATGCCTGTCGCGTCAACGAATTCCTTCGCGCCCTCAGGCGTACTGAACGTCTTTTTGATCTCTTCGTAGTCGATCGTCTCGGTATGCAAGTTGCTACTGCCGCCAAAGTAATGCGGTTCGCTCTCCACGAGCGCGCCGGTGAACTTCGCGTACTCGACGACTTCCTTGGTCTTTTCTATGATTTCTTCGGTCGTCGCGTCGTGCTGCGCCTGGCTGATGTCGATATGAATGAATTCGAATCCTGCGTCGATCGCCCGCTTGCAATCGTCGACGTTCGGGCTGTGGTCCAAGTTGACATACATTTCGATGCCGTATTCGTTCTTGTAATTATCGACCATGTCGCGGATGTTCTCGAGCCCTATCGCCTTGACTTCGCCGTCGCTTACTTCCACGAGCACAGGAGATCGCAGGTTCGCCGCCGCCCTGGCAACCGCGATCAATGTCTCCTGATTATCGATATTGAACGCGCCGACCGCGAAACCCTGCCGTCGGGTCCGCTGGTACAGATGCCGCGCACGCATCGTGTTCGCCCTTATTTGTGGAATCGTTAAACTCATGCTGCCCTCCCTAGTAATCCCTGTGATATTGCGGCGTCGTATGGATAAACGCTTTTGCTTTCTCTGCTATTTTAGCACCTGTCAGGCCAAAATGATCCAACAATTCGTTTGGCGCTCCCGATTCGCCGAACCGGTCGAGCATGCCGACTCTGAGAAGCGGTGTCGGTTTGCGCTCCGATAGCAGCTCGGCGATCGCTCCGCCAAAACCGCCCTTTACTTGCGCTTCTTCAGCGGTAAGCACGCGACCGGTCTTGGTGATACTGTGGAGAATCGTATCCTCGTCAAGCGGCTTTATGGTCGGCACGTGCACCACTTCGGCGCTGAGGCCGTGCTTTTCAAGTTCGTTCGCGGCAACAAGCAGCTGGTACGTCATCGTGCCCGTACCGAGCAGGCTGATATCGTGGCCTTCGCGTAACACGTATGCCTTGCCAATGACGAACGGCGAATGCTCGGTACTGAATACCGGCGTCTTTTCGCGCGCTAGGCGCAAATAGCTCGGCTTGCCGCTTTCAGCGATCGCGCGCGTCGCTTTCTCGGCCTCGATACTATCGCCAGGAGCGATGACCACCATGTTCGGCAAAACGCGCATCAACGCGATATCTTCGAGCATCTGGTGCGTGGCGCCGTCAGGCCCGACGCTGACTCCGGCATGCGAACCGACGATCGTCACCGGCTGGTCATTAAGACAGATCGTCGTGCGTATCTGTTCCCAGTTGCGCCCAGGACTGAACGCAGCATAGCTGCTGGTGAACGGAATTTTGCCGGCACGCGCCATGCCGCTTGCGACCGTCACGAGATTCTGTTCGGCAATGCCGACTTCGACGAACCGCTCCGGAAACGCGTCGCGGAACAAGTGCATTTGCGTGCTTTCGGTAAGGTCAGCGCACAGCGCGACGACGCGTTCGTCCGCTTCGCCGGCGGCTTTGAGTCCGCGGCCAAAACCGGCCCGTGTCGGTTCTTGCGCCACGTCATCGGCGTATAGGTTGTCAGCAAGCGGATAGTGGCTCATTCGTGTTCTCCTTTGATCTTCCCGTCGAGCGTTCGCAGCTTATGCAAAGCGCGCTTGTAATCGTCGGGCGATTTGCCGTAGCCGTGCCAGTGGTAATCGTACTCCATGAAGTCGACTCCCTTGCCAGGAATAGTATGCGCGATGATGACGCTCGGCTGGTTCGTGATCGCCTTTGACATATTGATGGCATCGCGAAGGCTTTCGACGTTGTGGCCGTCGACCTCCTGGACATGCCAGCCGAACGATTCCCATTTGCCGTGTAGGCTTTCCAGCGGCATGACGTCTTCCGTGGACCCGTCGATCTGGATGTTATTGCGGTCGATGATGACGGTCAGTTGCGACAGTTTGTATTTGCCGGCAAACATGACCGCCTCCCAAATGTTGCCCTCGTTCAGTTCGCCATCGCCCGTCACCGCGTACACGAACCGGTGCGATTGTTTGTCGATGTACTGCAACACATGCGCGACGCCCGCTGCTTGCGACAATCCGCTTCCCAGCGGTCCGCTCGTGTTCTCGAGCCCTGGCAGCTTGGTACGTTCCGGG
>JALRBE010000003.1:16734-44651 GCA_023262335.1 Candidatus Saccharimonadia bacterium
CCCCAGCGACCCACCGGAGATCTCCATTCCCGGTGTGTAGCTGGCCATTCCGGACATCGGCAGGCGGGATTCGTCGGAGCCGTAGGTTTCCAACTCCTCGACGCTGATGATGCCGGCCTCGGCCAGCGCGGCATATTGGATAGGTACAGTATGTCCGTTGCTCAAAAAGAAGAAGTCCCGTTCGTTCCATTCCGGATTCTTCGGGTCGTGCTTCATGGCGTCAAAATAAATCACCGCCAAAATCTCGGCTAGGTCCAACGGACCCGCGCTGTGGCCGCTGCCGGCGTGTTCCAGCATTGTCATCACGTCTTTGCGCAGCACGTTCGCTTTGCGCTCAAGTTCTTTTATGGATAATTGCCCACTCACTACATAACCCCCTGTTTATTGACTTCGCTCACCAATGATTCGTATGCCGCCTTCGGATCCTGCGCCTTCTGTATAGCGCCACCGCTGTTCAAGACGTCCACGCCGCCCTGTGCGAGACTGAAAGCGTTCTCGATCGTCACGCCGCCGTCCCATCCAATTTCGACGCCCGCGTTGATCGATTTGACAAGCCGTACTTTTTCCAGCTGCATCATGCTCGCCGTCCCGCCGTAATGCCCGAGGTCGCCGCTGAATATCATCACATGATCCGCGACTTCGATGAGTTTCGCGACTTCGGACGGCACGGTCGACCGCACCAAAGCGATGCCCGCCTTGATACCAAGCTGCTTGATCTGCTGAAGCATCGGCAGCAGGTCTTCGTCCGCTTCGACGTGCAGCGTGATCATGTTCGGCTTGAGCGCGAGCAACTGCGGCAAATGCAACGACGGCTTGGTTACCATGGCATGGATGTCGACCAGCCAGCCTTCAGGCCACCATATCTGCGCAGGGTCGATAAGCGTCACGGGCGCGAACGAGCCATCGCTGACGTCCACGTGGATACGGCGGGCAAACAAATGGACCCGTTCGAGCGACGCCTTATAGTCTTCAGGCGTGCTGACCGTCACGCAGGGAACGATAGCGATCGCCATGCTTACGCGATCTCGTCTATTTCCGCGTTGCGTCGCTTGTAGCGCGTCGCGTCAGCGAACGGCGTATGCAGCCACGTGTCGATGATATCTTGCCATACCTGGTCGTCTTCGCGCTCAAGAACCCGAGCCGGCAAACAGAGCACGTTGCTGTCGTTGTCGTTGCGCGTCAAACGAGCCTCTTCGGCATCCCAAATGACACTCGCCCGTATGCCACGGAACCTGTTCGCAGCGATCGCCATGCCTTGGCCGCCGCCGCATACCAAAATCGCCCGAGGGTCTTTGTCTTCTTCGCCAATCACCTTCAGCGCGGCCAGTTGGGCAAACTGAGGAAAGTCGTCGTCAGGATTCAGCTCTTTGTCGCCGACGTCTTCGGTCGGTATGTCGCGCTTCGAGAGATACGCGAAGATTTTTTCTTTCAAATGGAAGCCATTGTGATCAGAGCCCAGGTAGATTTTCATGGTTACAGTATAAGCGTTAGCGAGATTTGGGGCAACCTTGCTAATAATGCATAAGTGTGATATAATGAAATGAGTGCCCTCCACAAGACCGAAAGGTTCATCTTGCGCGACACGAAGCATGGAGAATGGGTGTTCGGCAGCACCGTACGCTGGAAACTCACCTCCGAAAATCTTCATATAACCGAAGAGATAGCCGCAGCGCTCAACAGAGCTTTGCTTGGCAAAATGTTCGACCTTCGGATTGTCGAGCGGTTCGGCGAGACCGAACATGAGACGGCGAGTACGCCATCCTTGATTCTCTCGGCACCGATCCGGGCCGACATCGACCGCGACTGCTCTTTAGTCATCCCTACTACAGGAGAAGTCTTTGACTTCCCCGCAGAGACGACATATGGACCGACCATCGTCCACCATCTCGGTTCGGCAGCCCACGTGTTCGTCCCACATTTTGGCGGCATGACACGGTACGTGTTTCATCGGTTCCGCCGCCCCTGACCCGCATCACGATGCAAACGCCCGCATCGATCATGATGCGGGCGTTTTTTATTCGGAGATGACGGTTACTTGTGCAACGACTTGCCAATGTCGGCGACAAGCTCGACCAAACGGTTGCTATAGCCCCACTCGTTGTCATACCATACGGCGATCTTGATGAGATTGCCGCCCACGACCTTGGTAAGCAGCAGGTCGACAGTACCGGAGTGACTATTGCCGATGTAATCACGACTGACGAGCGGCTCTTCGCTGACCGCGAGGATACCCTGGTAATACGGTTCTTTGGCCGCTTTCTTGAACGCGTTGTTCACGTCTTCGACGGTCACGTTCTTGCTAAGCAGCGCGGTCACGTCGCTGATCGAAACCACGGGGGTCGGTACGCGAATGGAAAGGCCGTCGAATTTGCCTTCGAGCTGTGGCAACGTCTTGGTGACGGCAATGGCCGCGCCGGTCGTCGTCGGAACGATGTTCTCGGCGGCGTTGCGCCCTTCGCGCAGGTCCTTCTTGGGCGCGTCCTGGACGGCCTGGCTTGCCGTGTAGCTGTGCACGGTCGTCAAAAGCGACTTCTCCACGCCGAATTCGGCATCAAGGATAGCCATGACCGCGCCGAGGCTGTTCGTCGTGCAGCTCGCGTTGCTGATCACGCTGCTCGCGCCTTCGATCTTGTCGTCGTTAGCACCGAGCACAATCGTGTCGACGCCGTCGGACTTCGACGGACCACTGATGATGACGCGCTTAGCACCACCGCCAACGATGTGCTTTTCCGCGTCTTCCTTCGCCGTAAAGAATCCTGTCGACTCGATGACGAGCTCAACGCCGAGGTCACCCCATGGCAATACGGACGGATCTTTTTCGGCAAGTACCTTGATGTGCTTGCCGTCAACGATAATACCGGCATCGTCGTAACTCACTTCATGCCCGTACGTACCGTAATTGCTGTCGTTCTTTAACAGGTAGGCAAGCGTCTTCGTATCGGTCAAGTCGTTGATTGCCACGATTTCCAAATCCTTGCGCTCGAACGCGATCTTGAACGCGTTGCGACCAATACGGCCGAATCCGTTAATACCCAGTTTTGCGTGTGTCATTCCCGCCCCGTCTCCTACTTTACTTATGTAAGCGTTAGTTCTTTCACGACTGATTGTATTACGCGACCTTCCATAGTGCAAATTATTGGCGCCAAGGCACTATATATGGTATGATAACAGCCGTCAGCAGTCCGAACATGGGAGAAACATGACCGTCACTGATGTGAATGGCGTCGCTATGATTGACGCCGACGTCCAGATCGACGAGGCGCAGTTCAGCGAGGCATACATGCAACGCTGCCGAACGCGCATGTACCGCGCCACTACCGGCGACCGCATGCAAGACGTTCCGTTCGACGTGACCGTGAACGGCACGAAGTCCCAAGCGTTCATCATCTGCGAAGCCGACGACGAATGCCTTGTCGGCACAACGATCGTCGCTCGTTACCGTTCGAGTGCCGACGAACGGGGCGACTGGTACAGTCTCATCGTCATCAAGCACTACGCGAATCGTTTCGAACCCCAACAACGAATCAGGGGTATCGAAACGGGTGTCACCCTGGGGCTGCACATCGACGCCAGGCGCCTGCTCAACGTGGCACCGTAGCCACCCCACCCACCGCACGGTGGGTTTTTCCTTGCGTAAAAATCCCGCAAGGCGCGTGCCCTGCGGGTTCGTGAACTACTGGTCGCCGGTCATCGCCGTCTCCTCTCGTCCGTCTTCTCATTGTAGCAGCCCGTACGCTATACTTATACATGCTTATGAACAAGCGTGACGTTCTCAAACTGGCGGCAGAATTTTACGACGACAACCAGCTTGCCGAGCTTGAGCACGCCATCGACTACGCCACCGCCAAGCACAAAGGCCAAAAGCGTAAAAGCGGCGAACCGTATATTACCCACCCGCTTTCCGTCGCCGCCAACCTGATCGATTGGGACATGGACATCGACAGCGTGCTCGCCGGCGTTCTGCACGATACCGTTGAAGACACCGAAGCGACGCTCGAAGAAATCGAAAACTTGTTCGGACGCGACGTCGCGTTCTTGGTCGACGGCGTCACGAAAGTCAGCCAGGCACGCGCCGGCATGAAGGACCTTGGCGACTATTTGCCGCAAACGACCGACAACCTTTCCAAGCTGCTGATCGCCGTCGGGCAAGACGTGCGCGTCATCATCATCAAGCTTGCCGACCGCTTGCATAACCTGCAGACGCTTCGCCACATGCCACAGGCAAAGCAAACCAAGATCGCCCGTGAATCGTTGGACGTGTTCGCCCCTATGGCCGACCGCTTGGGCATGGGCCGCGTACGCATGCAAATCGAGGAGATCGCCTACAGCTACCTCGACCCGAAAGAGTTCAAACACCTTGAAGCGCTCATGAAAAAGCGGCTCGGCAAAAGCACGCGCAAGCTCGGCATCGTCCGTATCGAGGTCGAACGGGAACTGAGCAAGCAGAACATGAAGTTTGAGATCAACGGCCGGGTCAAGAGCATTTACAGCCTGCATAAAAAGCTCCTCAAAGTGGACGGCAACGTCGACGACATTTACGATCTCATGGCACTGCGCGTGATCGTGAGCAGCAAGGAAGATTGCTACCGCGTGCTCGGCATTCTGCACGGCATGTACCAGCCTATGATCGCCCGCATCAAGGATTACATCGCCATACCCAAACCCAACGGCTATCAATCGCTTCACACCACGGTTATCACTCCGAGCAAGCAGATCGTCGAGTTCCAAATCCGCACCCAAACCATGCACGACTACGCCGAACGGGGACTTGCCGCGAGCTTCCATTATCACGCACAAAAATCGTCAAAATCGTACTCGCGCTCAAAAGGTGCCGCCAAGCTCCCGGCCGAAATGCAGTGGATCACCCAAATGCAAGAAGTCGCCGAACGGCTGCGCGACGGCGAAGAAATCAGTCGCGACCAGTTGAACATCGACCTTTTCGGCAATCGCATATTCGTGTATTCCCCCAAGGGCGACATCTACAATCTGCCCGAAGGCGCGCTGCCGCTTGATTTCGCGTATTTGGTTCACAGCGACATCGGCAGGCATGCGTACAGCTTCAGGGTGAACGGCAATATTCACGCCTTCGACAAACCGCTGCAAAACGGCGACGTCGTCGAAGTCATCACTCGCAAGCTCAGCTCGCCGAAAAGCAACTGGCAAGACCTGGTCACCACGTCGCATGCGCGCGCCAAACTACGCATGCAACTGCGCAAATTAGGCGTCATCGAAGCAGTCAGCGGCGCAGCGGCGATCATCCGCGAAAAAGCAAACCGCAAAAAAAGTTGACTAGGCTATATCGGCGAGAATATCGTTGTCCCGAATGTATTCGAGCGCTTTGCGATATGTCGGAGCGATTTGCGGCTCAACATCAGCCAATCTGCTTAGCGGTGCCCATTCGTATGCCTTGTGTTCGTAGCTCAGCTTCACGACTGGCTGTCTTTCGTCGATGCGTGCAACGTACAGAAGCGTTGGCCAGCTGCGTCCATTGATAAGATGAGTCGTTGCATAGAGCACACGAACGTCTTGGAGCGTTAACGATAGGCCCGTTTCTTCTTTGATCTCGCGAATGAGCGCTTCGCCGGGTTCTTCGCCTTTGTTCACGCCACCGCCAGGCAAGTCATACAATCCTGCGAGTCGCGGATGATCATCCCCGCGAGTCAGTGCAAGAAAAGTATCATTGCTGTCGAATAGCAGCGCTTTGGCAACGAGATGAGTGGCGGCCATATGTGTTGCCTACTTCGTATTCCAGCGCTCGATCGACTCTTTGATGACAGCCTTCGCTTCCTCGGCGTCACCCCAGCTCTTCACGATCGTCGTGCCCGGCTTTTTCAAGTCTTTGTAGTGATTGAAGTGGAATTCAATTTGGTTGATGAGCTGCTGTGGCAAATCGGCCAGCGTTTGAACGGCATTGCCCGTGTTGCGGTCGTCGGCAGGCACCACGACCACCTTGTCGTCGACTTCGCCGTCGTCTTCGAACTTCATGACGCCGATTACCCATGCTTCAAGGAAGATACCTGTCGGCAGCGGCTCGTTGGTAATAATCAACGCGTCAAGTTCGTCGCCGTCTTCGTCGAGCGTTTGCGGGATGAACCCGTAGTTCGTCGGCTTGGCGAAGATAGCCGGCTCGACCCGATCAAGCTGCATGACCGCAAGGTCGCGGTTCCACTCGATTTTGTGACTGCTGCCCTCCGGAATTTCGATGACGACGTTAATGACACCGCCGTCTACATCTCCAGGCGTAAGAATTTGATTAAAATCTGCCATATTTTCTCCTTGTGAACTATGAGCTATTCGTTTCATTCCAGTATACTATATGTATGTTGATCATCGGACATCGCGGTGCCGCGGGCCTTGCCGCGCAAAATACCCTTGCCGCGCTCCGGGCCGGTCTCGACGCCGGAGCGGACATACTCGAATTCGACGTCCGACTTACCTCCGACAATATCCCGGTATTAGCTCACGATCCGATTCTTTCGGGCAAATGGATCAGCCGGACGCCGTACGCCGAACTAAAAAAAGCGTCGCCGCTCCTCGCGACGCTCCAAGAGGCACTCGATGAGTTTTTTGGCCGCATACTGCTGAACATAGAACTGAAAACCATCCATAGCAGCCGCGTCGTCTACCAAACGGTCGCTCAGTACGTCATACGCCCAGACGATTGGGACAACGTCATATTCTCGTCGTTCAAACCAAAAGCCTTGCATCGCCTCAACGAGCGCGACACGTCGCTCAATCTCGCGCTGCTTCATCACGCGAACCCGTTCTCCTTCATGCTTCATCATAAAAAGCTCCGCCTCAGCGCCGTCGGCTTTCATCGTCTGAACGCGAACCCCTTGGCGCTTGCCGTCGCGAAAGAGCTGGGCATTTTTACCTACGTCTACACGGTCGACCGCCCTTCGGCGGCAATCCGCTTCGCACGGAAGAACGTCGGTGCCGTAGTAACGAACTTCCCCGACAAAATCGGGGAAGCGCTGCGTAAAGAATCGTTCGAATCGTAAGCGTTCTAGCCGACGGCAGGCACGTTCTCGTTGTGCCGCATGCCGTCCAAATGCTCGCGGATCGCAAGTGCCGCGCTGGCACCTTCGCCGACCGCACTGGCGATTTGCATGGTCGCGCCGCTACGCACGTCGCCGCTTGCGAAAACGCCCGTCAGGTTCGTTTCAAGATGTTCGTCGGTCTTTACAAGGCCCTGCTCGTCCAACTCGACGCCGCTGTCCGCGAGGAACTGCGTGTTCGGCTTGAGACCGACGAAGATGAATACGCCGTCAGTCTGGAACGTGACGTCTTCGTCGCCCTTTTTCGCGTCCACGTGCGTCACCTTGCCGTCTTCGGCAACGATCGCCGTCGGAACGACACCCAAGTGCACCGTTATCTTGCCTTCGTCGATGAACTTCTGCAGGTCATGCTGCAACACGTCGCTCGCCTTGATGGTACTGCGAACAAGCAAATCGATATGCGTGGCAAAACGAGTCAGGAAAATCGCTTCCTGGACCGCCGAGTTGCCGCCGCCGACCACGACGAGCCGCTTTTCGCGGTAAAACGCGCCGTCGCAGGTCGCGCAGTAGTGAGCGCCCCGTCCGTACAGTTCCGCTTCGCCGGGTATGCCCAGTTTGTTATAGTCGCTTCCCGTGGCGATAAGCACCGTCTTGGCTTTTACTTCTTGGCCATCGATAATCAGCGTCTTGATACCGTCGTCGCCAAGTTTCAAGCTGGAAACTTCGCCGAACTCGATTTTCGCGCCGAATCGTTCGGCTTGTTTTTGCAACTGGCCAGCAAGCTTCATGCCTTCTATGCCCTCAGGAAATCCCGGGTAATTGTCGACCATGTCGGTGATCGCCGCAAGGCCGCCGATGACGCTTTTTTCGTACAGTGTCGTGTCGATGTCTTCGCGAGTAGTATATACGGCCGCCGCCAGCGCGCTCGGACCGGTGCCGATCATAATCGTATCTTTGATGTCTGTCATAGTATCCTGTTCATTTACTATATAAAGTATAGCATTATTATTGCAGTCCAGAGAAGTCCGGAATCGGGATTTCTTCAGGCGACGCGATCGCGTATACGAGGAACTTGAGTGGTGTGTGCGGCGGTATGTCGTCGCCCTGGCCTTTGTCTCCGTACGCTTTGTCGGCCGGTATCGTTATGATACGCACGCCGCCGATTTTCATGCCCTTGACGCCTTCGGTCCATCCCTCGATCAAGCCGCTGCCTGAAATCGGAGATTTCAACTTCTCGCCGTCGATCGACTGGTCGAAGATTTTTCCTTCAGGATTCCACCCAATATAGTACGCGCTGTATTTCGTGCCGTCCTGAATCTCTTCGCCGTCACCGATTTTCAAATCTTCGGTCGTAACGCTCGTGACATCGGCTTTGTTGAACGGCGCTACTTTGTCTTTGTAGGCTACGAACACCGGGTAGTGCGTCTTCGAAAGCTCGTCCGCTTGCGCGCTTACCTTGTCTTGGTATTCCTGATATTTCTTGTTCAGCTCCTCTTGCTTCGACGCCTGAGACGCTTGGTCGATTTTCGCGTTGTCGTTTGCCAGTATTACCACGAAGAACGAACCGATCGTACCGACGGCCATAACGACCGCGATAACCCATATGCCGATTCTTTGGGCGTTAGATGTCGCCATGAATAAAACACTCCCTCACTATTTTTGCTTCCACCATTATACCAGAACTATTTCGCAGGAGGCGTCGGAGTGAAGTAATCCGCTTCGTGTTCGCGGCGGGCACGCCATACGCCGAGCGCCCTGCCAATTGGCAACACGTCGCTGTACCCGACCAAATCGGCCGCATGGCGCAACAAACCGGCAGGCCATCCGCTCAGCCGCAGACCGCGCCATTCGAACACCGACCAATCCTCTCCGACCGGTACGACAACGGGCGGCATGACTGCCTTGTATTTTTTAAGCGGCTTGTTTGCTTGGCGATGATCAAAATTACGGCTAACGAAGAGCGCGTCGTGAAGCGCCGTTTGCGCAAGGCCGCTGAACGGCGTCGCCGCGTTATCGCCGATGATATAAATGCCATCCTTTGTGCGCAGGTATTCGTTCACGAGCACCTTGCCGTTCGGAGCGAACTCAAAGTGAGCTTCATTGGCCTTGAAAAACGGATTGTTGGCGACGCCGGACGTCCATATGATCGTATGCGTCTTGAGTGGCCGACCACTGACCGTCAATCCTTCGGCCGTTGCGGATTCGACCTTCTTGCCAAGTTCCACGTGCACGCCAAGTTTCTCAAGCCGCTTCTTGACCTTCGCGCTGGACTTTTCGTGCATGCGCGGCAACAGGCGCGGAGACGCCTCGATGAGGTTGATCGTTACTTGGCGCTCCGGCAACTTGTAATGCCTGCGCAGGCGTTTGATGTACGAACCGAGCGCGGACGCAAGCTCCACTCCGGTAGGACCGCCTCCGATGATCACGTAGTGCTTGTCCGAGTGGCGCCTTTCCTTGAGCTCCATGTACAAATGGTGCTTGAGTTTCTTTATTTCCGCTTCCGACTTGATACCGTAGGCGTAATGATCAAGGCCTTCGATGCCGAAGTACGTCGTTACTGCGCCGAGTGCCAATACCAAGTGCTCGTATTCATACGTGTTGCCGCTTGCCGCGATCAGCCGTTTCGATTTTGGCTCGACTTCGGTAATGCTGTCGATGACGACATCAACGTTCGGCTTGTCAGCGAAAATGACGCCGAGCGGCACCCATGATTGAAGATGGCTCTTACCCGTTGCCGTTCCGTACAGCGCCGGATAATACTGGAAGTCAGGCCGGTCGCTGATCAGTGTAATTCTGTTATGCTTGCTTTTGGACAATTCGAGCGCCGTTTTCGCGCCGCCAAAACCGCCTCCTACTATAGTGATTTTCATATTGCTCTTATCATAAGCGGTATGCGTTGCTATGGCAAGAGCGGGCCGACGGCGAGCATGACACATAGCAATAAGATCGCGATCATCGAGAACCGGAACATTTTACGTGCCCACGCCTCGTGGTCGCGCGTCGTGAGACCCTTGGCAGCAAGCGCGATCCAATACGCCCCCGACACCGCCATGACGACAAAATACGTCACGCCGACGTATCCGTACACGAACAGCAATACCGTACTGATCACGTACAGTATCGTGTACAGGAATATTTGAATGGCGGTAGAACGGACCCCTTTGACGACCGGCATGACCGGCACCTGCGCGGCGGCGTACTCCTTACGGCGATAAATCGCGATCGAGTAGAACTCAGGGAATTGCCAAAAGAAAACGATGAGGAATACGAGCGCCAAACCGACATCGGGCGTTCCGCTCACCGCCGCATACCCGCCGGCTATCGGCATCGCACCCGAAATGCTTCCGACGATCGTACCATGAATGGACCTACGCTTCGAGAGCGCGCCGTATAGCCAAACGTACGTCACGAACCCGAAAGCGCCGATCGCCACCACGAGCGGGTTCGTCCAAAGCGCCAGCGTCGCGAATCCAGCCACGGCCAACACTATACCGTAAGCCACCATGTTCGCTGGTGGTATGGCGCCGACTACGCTCGGACGTTTTTTCGTCCGCTCCATCACGCTGTCAATGTCGCGGTCCAAGTAATTGTTGATGACGCACGCGGCAGCGATCACGAGCGTCATGCCGCCAATGGCAGCAGCGAACAACAGCCAATCAAACGTACCGGCCGCCGCTAGCAAAAACCCAGCGGCACCAGTCAGGACGTTGCCGTAGAGCACGCCTGGTTTCGTCAGTTGATAGTACGCGCGCAGCTTGTCTCGCACTGCCTAGAAGCCTTTGTCGCGCTGCGTGTTCATGTAATCGGTTTTTTGCTGCGGCGACATTTCCATCATGTTGTAATTGAGATTGTCCATGATCCAAATGCTCCCGACGACGATAATCAGCAAGATGCCCGTCATGAACGAGAACGACGCAAGCTTGTACCGCGGCCTCAGCTCATCGCCAAGATGCAAGAAGTACGCCAGCTGCACGATCATTTGCACGAGCGCCAGAACACCCAGTGTCCATATGAGTGCGCCTCCCGACAACAAATCGTTCTCGACCAAGAAGAAAGCAGTTAGTGTCAACAACAACGACAATACGAACCCGACGATGTATTTCGTCAGCGTCATGACGCGACCCCCAGCAGGTATACGACCGTGAAAATGAAGATCCACACGAGATCAAGGAAGTGCCAGAACAAGCCGAAAATTGTCAGCTGCCGCGTGACTTTCGGGGTCAGACCTCTGCGCACTACTACCACGAGCATGACCACGAGCCACAGCAAGCCGAAGAGAATGTGTAGCCCGTGCGTCCCGACGAGCGTGAAGAACGCCGACAAGAACGCGCTTTGCTGCCAGCTATGACCCTCCGCGACGAACTTGGCGAACTCGCCGATTTCGATCGCAAGGAACGCGACGCCGAGCGCGTATGTCAGCGCCATCGCGACGATCACTTGGCGCCGGTTCTTCGCCTGCAAACCGAGTAGCATCAGCCCGCATGTGAAACTGCTTACGAGCAGTATGATCGTTTCCGTCAGTGCCAATGGCAGCTCGAAGATATCTGCCGCGCCGGGACCGCCCGCGGTCGCCGTACGAAGTACCGCGTACGTTGCGAACAGACTCGCGAACAAAAGGCAGTCGGTCATCAGATAAACCCAGAACCCTATGGTCGTCCTGTAAAGTCGCGCTTTTTGCGCTTCGATCAGCTCACTCATGCGCCCGCCCCTCGCAACCGTTTTTCGGTCGCCGCGACTTCCGCCGCCGTGATTATCATCTCGGTATCCTCGTCTTCGCGAAGCGTCGACGCGATCACGATGCCGACAAGCACGAGCAGTGCCAGTAGCGCGAGCCACCATATGTGCCATATGACCGCGAACCCGATGACGAAGGCAGCCGCGCCCACGTACGCGCCGGTGCCGGTATTTTTCGGTAGCGCTATGTCCGTGAACTTCGTGGAGGCCTTGGTTTTGCTCTGCTTGGCAGCCCAGAACGCGTCTCTGTCCTGTACCGCGTCGAGATGCGCGAAGTTGTACTCGGCCACCGGCGTCGACGTCGCCCATTCAAGCGTCCTGCCATCCCATGGGTCCGACCCTACGGCAAGCTCTTTGCGCTTCCATATGCTGTATGCCACTTGCACCACTTGGAAGAACACGCCAAGCAGAATCAGCATGACGCCTAACCCTGCGACGATGAACAGCCCTTGCCATCCAAGGCTTGGATCGTACGAATCAAGCCGGCGTACCGCACCCATGAACCCGAGTATGTAGAGCGGAATGAAGGCAAACCAGAAACCGAACAGCCAGCACCAGAACGCTGCCTTGCCCAAGCCTTCGTGCAGCCGAAAGCCGGCGAACTTCGGCCACCAGTACGTAATACCCGCGAACACGCCGAACAGCACGCCGCCGATGATCATGTTATGGAAATGCGCCACGAGGAACAGGCTGTTGTGCATCTGATAATCTATGCCAGGCACGGCCATGAGTACCCCGGTCACGCCGCCGATCGTGAACGTCACGGCGAAGCCCATGAACCATAGCATCGGGGTCTTAAAACTCACTTTGCCTTTGTACATGGTAAATATCCAGTTGAACACCTTCACTCCAGTTGGTATCGCGATGATCATGGTCATGATGCCAAAGAACGCGTTCACGTTCGCGCCGGCACCCATGGTAAAGAAGTGGTGTAGCCACACGGTGAATGACAATACCGTGATTGCCAAGATAGCCCAGACCATGCTTTTGTAGCCGAACAATTTCTTCCTGCTGTACGTGGCAACGATTTCCGAAAATATGCCGAAGGCCGGCAGAATGAGAATATAGACCTCCGGATGCCCCCATGCCCATATAAGGTTCACGTACATCATCGGGTTGCCACCAAGATCGCTCGTAAAGAAATGCATGCCAAGCGTACGGTCAAGCGACAGCATGGCAAGCGTCGCGGTCAAAATAGGGAACGCGAACGCCACGAGCAGCATGCTGCCGAGCACCGACCAAACGAAAATCGGCATCTTCATCAGCGTCATGCCTTTGCGACGCATGGTAAAAATCGTCACCAGGAAGTTCACGCCCGAGAGCAAGCTGCCAACACCGGCTATCTGCAGGCTCCATATCCAGTAGTCTATGCCCGTTCCCGGACTGTATTCCAAGCCCGAAAGTGGCGGGTATGCCAACCAGCCGGCCGCCGAAAACTCGCCGAGAGCCAAGCTGACGTTGATCAGTACCATGCCCGCGACGAACAGCCAAAAACTGATGGAATTAAGCAGCGGGAACGCGACGTCACGCGCCCCGATTTGCAGCGGCAATATAAGGTTTATCAATCCGAATATCACGCCCATGGCGACGAAGAATATCATGATGGTGCCGTGCGCCGAGAATACCTGCTGGAACAAGTCTGGCGAAATAGGACTGCTCGCGCTCGTGGCGAATATCGCCTGCTGCGCACGGAGCATGGCCGCGTCCGCAAGCCCGCGCAGCAGCATGATGACTGCCACGGCAATGTACATGATGCCGATTTTCTTCGGATCGAGCGACGTCAGCCAGTTACGCCACAGCCAGCCCCACTTTTTGAAGTAGGTCATCGCCGCGACCACACCAAGTACGGCCAAACCACCACCAACGACGCCACCGATCGTCACGGGATCATGAGGAAGCGCGTCAAACCCAAGTCTGCCGAACATCGTCTAGTGCCCCTCCTTGTGCGCATGATCCATAGGCATGTATTTATGCATAATGGTATCATACAATCCCGACGCGTACCCGTCGTACTGCGTTACGGGCGTTTTCTTCGAAGGCTTTCGCAGTTCGTCGTATGTGTCTTGGTCAAGGTATGCCGACGCGTCGTCCTGCTTAACGTCTGCCACCCACGCGTCAAACGCCGCCTGATCTTTGAGGGCGACCGCCTGAAAATGCATGTCGGCGTACCCTTCGCCGCTTATGTTCGTGTTGCTTCCCCTGTACGACCCCTCTTTGTCAGCGCGCAGGCTCAGTTTGCTCGACATGCCGTTCATGGCATACGTCTGACTGCCGAGATTCGGGATCCAAAAGGCGCTCATAGGGCTGTCCGCGGTGATTTCGAAGTTGACGGGCACCCCTACGGGCATCTTCAGTTCGTTGACCGAGGCTACGCCATACTCAGGATACAAAAACAACCACTTCCACTGCAACGCGACCACTTGCACTTTCACGGCTTTTTTATCGGATGCGATCGGTTTGTAGGGGTCAAGTTCATGCGTACTGATCCACGTGACGACGCTCAAGATGGCAATGATGACGATCGGGATACCCCACCACGCGACCTCAAGCCATTTGCTGCCTTCGTGGTCAGGCTCGTACGTCGCCTTCGGGTTGCCTTCGCGGTATTTCCATGCGATAACGCCAAGCATCGTAAAGACCGGCACGACGACGATAACACTCAGGATGAGCGTGAAGGCCATAAGGTCCACTTGCTGGCTGGCGATGATTCCTTTCGGATTCAATATGGCAACGTTTTTATCGTGCAAGTACAGCCACGTACCCAAGCAGGCGATGACGACCAACAGAACCGACAATCCCGCTACTCGCAGAGGTGTCAAAAAAGTCTTCTTCGGTTTCGTCATGGTTATGCTTATATGGTAGCACAAATCACACGACAAGTGCGCCGTGTTCGGCGGTGACTTTTTGGATCACGCCGTCGATGACGGCCGCGACGTCTTCGCCGGACAACGTCTTTTCGGCGGGAGTAAGTGTGATCCTGAATGTCACGTTCTTCGTATCGCCCGAATCAGGCTGATAAATGTCGAGCGGTTCGACGGCAGCGGCGACCGAGCCTGCCGGCAATGCTGCACGTACGCTTGCTTCGAGGTCAGCGTAGCGGACGTCTTTCGCTACCTGGAAGCAAAGGTCCCGTTCGCTTGAAGGGTATTTGCTTAGCGGCGCGTAGCGATGCGGCGCCGTCTCAGCTACAGCCATCAGCGCGCGCAGCTCGATTTCGAACCCGGCAGTATCCCGGTTCAGTTTGAATGCCTTTTGCACGCCTGTCTTGTATTCTCCGACGATACCTATGCGAGCGCCACTGGCAACGTCAAACACCTCGGCGCTGCGCTTGCCGTCGAACGGCGCGATCGAATCATCGCCCGAATCACCTTCAGGAATCCTGAACGCAAGTGTCACGCCAAGCGACTCAGCCAAGAATTCAAGCAGGCGTTTCGCTTTGTAGTACGCGGCGCCGTCTTTCACGCCCGTTACTGTCAAGGCGAGCGCGTCGTGCTCTTCCGGCAATCCGTCTTCTCCGCTACCGAACGCTTTCGAATGCGTCTTATTCAGTTCGAACAGCGCGAACGAGTCGTATCCAGACTTGACGTTCGGACGCACGAGACCAAGCAAGCTCGGTGTCAGCGAAAGCCGGTAATATTGTAGATCGGGACTGATGCTGTTAACGATACGGTACGCGTTGCCGAGATCCTGGCCTGCCTTAGCGATGGTATCGCCGTGCACGAAGCTGTACGTCAATACCTCGTTCGCCCCGGCACGAGCAAGCACAGTCCGCACCGACGACCTGAAGCGATCGAATCCGTCGGGCGATATGGCAGTAAAGTCGCGCACAGGCAACGACGGCGCGATCGAATCGAACCCGTTCAAACGCCCCACTTCTTCGTCGAGATCTTCCGAGATATGAACGTCAGCGCGCCAGTACGGCGGCGTCGCGGCAATCACGTCCGTGTCACTTACTTCCACTTCGAACCCAACGTTCTGGAGCGTCGTCACGATGTCATGCGTAGAGAACGCGCTGCCGAGCGCCGCGTTCATGTGTTCCGCCTTTGCGTACACCTTGCGCAGATCGGTCTTACCCGGATACGCGTCGGCGACGTCGCTGGCTCGTTTCGCGCCGGCGGAAGCTGCCAGCAAGCCCACCGCCTCGGCAAGTACCGGCTCGGTCAACGGCGCAGGTTGGCCCTTGGTGAACCGCGTGATCGCCTCGCTGAAGATACCGTGGCGCATCTGGGTGTTGCGCAGGTTATAAAGATTGAACGACGCGCTTTCAAGGAGCACCGTCGTCGTATCGTCGTCGATCTCCGTGTCACGGCCCCCCATGGCACCGGCAAGCGCGACGGGCGTTTCCCCGTTCGCGATAACGATGTCACTCATACTCAGTTCGATTTCACGGCCGTCAAGCAACGCCAGCTTCTCGCCGTCGCGGCCGGCACGCACGCGAATGTCGATCGCCCCGCCGTTCACCGCTTTCAGCTTGTCATAGTCGAACGCGTGCAGCGGCTGGCCGGTTACCATCATCAAATAATTCGTCGCGTCAACCACGGCGCTATGCGGCCGTACGCCAATGCGAGCCAAATACGTCTGTGTTTCAAGCGGTGACTTTGCGCTGCTGTCGACATTCGTCAGCACCACAGCTTGGTAGCGAGAACTCAAAGCAGCGTCCTCGATCGTCACGCTCGGGGTTTCGATGTCACCGTCTTTTTCGATCCAGTAAACGTTTTCGAGGTTCAGGCGGTTCGGCGTTTCGAATTTCTTACCCTGGATACCGGCGATTTCACGTGCGAAACCGACGATACCGAACGTGTCGGGACGATGCGTCAGCGACTTGTTTTCGATTTCAAGCAAATAATCGTTGAGTTCGTAAGCGTCGGCGAACTTCTGGCCAGCTTGCTTGTCGTCGTCCAGCTCCAGAATGCCCGTATGATCGTCGAACAAGTCAAGTTCCTTGGCGCTTGCCAACATGCCATTGCTCATAGCGCCGCGCAGTTTACGTGCGCCCAGCACGAACGGTTCGTTGCCGTACGTTTCGGGTACCGTGCTGTTCGGTGGCAACCATGCGACAGTAAGGCCGGTGCGCACGTTCGGCGCGCCGCACACGACTTGCACCAGGCCGTTTTCGTCACGTTCAACGTCTTGCACGACTCCGCCATCATCGATTTTCGTCACGTTCAAATGATCGCTGCCTTCAAGCGGTGCGCATTCCACGACCTTGGCAATAATCACGCCTTCGTATTTTTTGCCCAAATCCACGACTTCTTCGATTTCAACGAGCCTCGAACCGATCAGTTTCGTCAGTTCGTCGATGGACACGTCGATGTCAGTGAATTTCTTTAACCAGTTCGTCGAAATAATCATGCGAATTTCCTTAAGAATGCTAATTTGCCTGATTCAAGATGGCGAATATCTTCGATACCGTACTTCAACATAATCATACGGTCACCCATGCCACCCCAGGCAAATCCACGGTATTCTGTTGGATCAATGTCAGCGGCCAATAAAACGTTCGGGTGAATCATGCCGCAGCCCAATACCTCCAGCCAATCACCACCCTTACCACCAAGTTGCGCTGGTTTCTCGATGAGGAACTCTAGACCAGGCTCCACAAATGGAAAATATGCTGGTTGCGTCTTTATTTTCAGCTTCTGACCAAAGTATGTTTCAAAAAGTGACTGCAACACGCCGAGCATTTGAGCAAGCGAAGCATCTTTGCTCACAAATACACCTTCTACTTGATAGAACGTATGCTCATGCGTCACGTCAACATCTTCGTTACGGAACACGCGGCCGTAACTGATGCTCGCGATCTGGCCGCCGGCTTCAAGCTTGGCCTTGCCGGCCTTCAATACCCGGTTCTGCATCGTGCTCGTGTGGGCAGGCGGAATGAATCCTTCCTCGGTGCGGAACGTATCGTACCCATCGCGGGCCGGATGGCCCTCCGGAAAGTTCAGCGCGCCGAACATATTCCAGTCGTCATCGAGCTGTCGTGATTCGTGCGCGTCAAAACCCATGCGCGTGAAAATGTCGACGACGCGCTCAAGCTCGGTCGCGATCGGATGCCGGGTGCCCGTTTCGGTCGGAAGCAAATCAGGCCGCTTGCTGTTCACGTCCCATGGGGCCGTGACATCGATTGGCGCGGTACCTGCCTCGTCGAGTTCCGCTTGGCGTTCGTCGATTGCCCGTAAAAGTTCCTGTTTCAGCTCGTTAAGGGCCTTGCCCGCGCCCGAACGTTCCTCGGGTTGCAAGTCCTTAATGTTATCAGCAAGTTCGCGCAGCTCAGGAGATCGCAAAACCGTTTGCGGCTGGTCGCTCGTTCGTATTCGCGCGAGCAGTTCTGCGCGCGCTTCGTCGGGTGTCGTCATTACGTTTCAGTATAGATGAAATCAAAGCGGATTGCCAGATACGACGAACAGCCATATCGCGATGCCGACGGCCGCCACGACGATCAGTACCCATACCCAGGCAAGCGCCGTGGTCTGCTTGGTACCTTCGATGTACGCGGAATCGTCGACGCCGTCAGGCAGTTCCTTGGCTGGATCCAGGTCTTTTTTCTTAGCTTTTTCGCTTAGTTCCTGTGCCAAACGCTTCTGCAGTTCTGTCCGATTGGATTCCTGGTTGTAGAGTATTCCCATGCATTCATTATACCTCACGGCGCGGTCATGGAACGGTATCGCTTATGTCACGCGATTGGTAGGTTCGATGTGCTATAATAAGCCCCATAATTTCTATTAAGGAGGGAATTTCATGGCTACCAAAAAAGCCGGCTCTACTGCCAAAAAGTCCACGCGGGCTAAAAGCCAACCTGCGAAGGCTGCAAAAACAACCGTAACGACCGTCAAAGCCGTTCAGCCTGCGAAGGCAGAAAAGAAAGTCGTCGCGTCTTCGTTGACCGACCGCCGAACCGTTTTGGCAGCCGCTCTGATCGGCGAGTTCATCGGTGCGTTCCTGCTTGCGTCAGCGTTCTTAGTTACTAAGGGCGAACCGCTTTACATGGGCTTCGTGCTCATCACGCTCGTCCTCATGGTCGGCACGCTTTCCGGCGCGCATCTTAACCCGCTCCTCACCGTAGGCGCATGGGTAACGCGCAAGATCGGTCACCTGCGTGCGATCAGCTACATCGTCGCGCAACTGCTCGGTGCTGGCGCGGCATTCGTCGTCGTATCCGCGTTCGTCCATGGCGTTGCTCAAGACGCTTCCGCTGGTGCGTACGCTACCCAAGCACAAGAAGTCTTCAAGATGGCTGCGCTCAGCGAAAAGAACCACTGGTTCGCATTCTTCGCCGAACTGCTCGGCGCGACGATCTTCGCCTTCGCCGTAGCCGGCGCGTTCCGCGAGAAGGTAGACCGCGTCGCAAAGGCGCTGACCGTCGGTTTCGGTCTCTTCGTCGCGGCTTTGGTCGCTGGCGTCGCATTGAGCTACGTCGGTGCTAACGTCGCCCTCAACCCTGCGCTTGCTATCGCCGGCACCGCGGTTGACTGGACAAAGATCGACTGGTTCGCAGTGCTTGCCTACATGGTCGCACCGCTCATCGGTGGTATCCTCGGCTTCGCGCTCCGCGACGTCGTCGAAACGAAGGACACCGCGGAAACCCGCACGTAACCGTACCGTCCATAAAAATGATCCCGCTTCACGGCGGGATCATTTGTTTTGGAGCTCGACCTTCGTAGCGCCAAGCGTGCGCGCCAGCCGTCCCAAATACACGAAATTCCTGTCGTAGCGACCGTCTATCCAAACTTCTTGGTATTCACACTCGCCAAGCAACGACCTGATCGTATCGTGCGTCATATGCGGCGGAGCGTACACGACGATATCTTGCGAAACCGTCCGTCGTATGAGCGCGACGATTCTCGCCAAATCAGGATTGCGACTGTCCGTGCCTTGCCCATACTCTTTCCAATACGGAATGTCGTACGCGACCGCATCAGCGGCAATCCCTTTCAGCACGTCCTCGTCGGCGACGTCACCAAGCCGTATGTCGCAGCGTACTCCTGAAGATTCGCAGTTCTTCCGTGCGAGTTCCGCTATTCGTTCGTCACGCTCAACGCCTGTCACGTCGTCGAAATACGGTGCGAACTCAATCAGGCTGACGCCCACGCCACAGCATAACTCGCATACGCTTCGTACGCCCGCTTCGCGCAGTCGCTCGGCAAGGTACCGAGCGGTCACCGGATAACTCGCGATCTCGAGCGACAAATCGTCGCCGGCGATCAGACTGGAATACCCACGCTTGCGTATGACTTCGTCCCGTCTCATCACTACTCGTCGTTCGCCGTCGGCTTCTCGATCAGGAGCGGCTCGACGCTACTGTTATTGCCAGCTATCTTCACGATGTCTTTGTCGACCTTTGCCAATTCTTTATGCGCATTGTTGAAGTGATTCACCGTGGTGCTCAGCGAGCTGCCAAGTTTTTGCATGTACGTTTCGAACCGGCCTATATGCTGGCCAAGCTTGCCAACACGCACTTGTATGTCCTTCGCTTGCTCCTCGATTTGCAAGCTTCGTAAACCCTGCAAAACCGTCTGCAAATATGCCATGAAACTAGTCGGACTGACGATAATGACTTTTTTGTCGCGGAACGCGTACTCTATGAGGTCTTTGCTATTAGCACCGACGTTACTAATGAGCAGATCGTAATATAACGACTCGCTCGGTATGAACATGAACGCGAACTCCATGGTGTTCTCGCTTGGTCGTATGTACTGCGCCGTCTCGTCGATGCGTCCCTTCAAATCGGCCTTCACTTTGAGTAGCAGCTTTTCGCGCTCCGCCTTGTCGGTCGTTTCGATCATGCGGTTGTAATTTTCAAGGCTGAACTTGCTGTCTATAGGCAATATCTGGCCTTTTTCCAAAAAAATCACCGCGTCGACTATCTTGCCGTCGTTGAACTTGTACTGCATTTGGTAATGCTTCGGCGGCAGAACGTTTTCGAGCACGCTCTGCAGATAGAACTCACCGAACACGCCGCGCTGTTTCGGATTTTGCAAAACGTTCTGCAATGTCTTCAGTTCCGTCGCTACGTCTACCACGCGTCGGTTCGTCTCGTCCAATTTGGCAAGGCGCTGCGTCACGTCGGCAACGAGTTTCGCGCTCTCGCTGAGCTGCTTTTGCATGGACAACTGCATAGTCGCCTGGTTGCGTTCCATCTTGTCGCCCATGGTCTGTTGTAACAGCGCCACCGACCGGCTCAGTTCCGTGACGTCAGACTTGATAAGATCGACCGACCCGCCGCTTTGCAGGTCACGCAACCGAGCGTTCAAAACGGCGACGACCACGACGAAGCCGACGATAACGGCAACCAATACGATAATAAGAATAAACGGTTCCACTACGATAGATTATAGCACCGAGACGATGCGAATCAGCACGACGGCAACGATGACCAGAACGAGTGCGAACGGAAACGAGCGGGGACGGACGAGCCATGTGAACAGTGCGTATGACGCCGCGAACAATGCGGCCGACCACGCTGCGGTCTCAAGCCAGAACATCGGTGCCGTCCAGGCGGCAAGCCCCCAAAGGCTGACCGCGGCAGCGAGCGCCACCAATAGCGGTCGGTAAATCGCGAGCCTGACCAAGCCAAGCAACCCTGCGACGGACGTCAGAACGAGCGAAACGACCCCTGCGCTGCCAGTAGCCCCGACGCACATGACGTTCGCCGGATCACCACAGAACAGCGGAACGAATATGACCTGCTTGAGCAGCAGCGTCAACAACCAATACAGTAAGCCAAGTCCGGCACCAAGCAGCGCGACCTGCGCGAGCGCCCGAGGGCTCAGCTCTATGAGCACCTGAGGCTTGTCTGTTGAGCCTGATTGTTCCATATCGTCCTCCTGTGTTTGCCTTATTTTAGCATTATTTTGCTAATAACTAAACAATATGCCAACAAAGCTTAAGCTTTTTGCGAAGGATGTGACGGTTTCGCTGCAACCCGACCCCTTGACGGAGCGGTAAAATACCACACGGCGCCAACCAGGGCGACGGCAATCCCGCCAAAGATATCGAGTGGCGTATGCACTAAAGCGAGCACCCTGCCAACGAACACGAGCACGACGAATGCCGCGAGAATGCCAGTCAGCAGCTTGTTTTTTGTTTCGAACCATACGGCAAGCAAAATCGCCATCACGAACAACGCATGATCCGACGGGAATCCAGGATTGTCAAGATACGCCGCGCCAGGGGCGACACCCATCAGTTCAAACGGCCGCTCGGTCGCTGGCTGATACAGTGTTCCAAGCAATTTTGCCATTAGGTACGTCGTCAGGCCGGCCATTAGAATGCGGCAATACGCTTCGTAACGACCTTTCCCGTGGACTTTATATATGAGCGCGTACGTTCCAATAAGAATCACCGGAAACACCGCGCCATCGGCAATAAGCTGTATGAACGTCTGCATACGTTCCAGTATACGCCGAGCCTCGCGCTCGTGCTAGCTCGTCGTTACGACGCTTCGCTCCATGCACGCGTTCACGCGCTGGCGGCTCCACCCGCGGTGCAACAGCTCGTCCCGCAGCCGGCCCCTCAATGCTACGGTAAATTCATATCGTCCCTTGAACCCATGCGCTTTCAAAAGTTCGTCGAACGACCGCTTCTTTACCGCGTCCCTAAATTCAAGCGGCGTCATGCCGAGCAGGTCGGCGCGCAACTCGCCCTTGCGATCGTGCTTGCGGAGCATCCGCTCAAAGTGCCTTTCTGCCGCGAGTTTGCCGACGTCCCCTATGACCGTCGCCGTCGCGACCAGCATCGAGCTGATCGATTTGGTTGATAATCGTTTCATCCAACCTCCTTGCAAGCACCTAACCATGCTTATGTATTCAGTATACGTCGTGAAAAAATGTGAAAAATAAGTCTTTTTTACTACGAAGAACCATCAGATGACGCACAGCTATCACCGCCTCACGCGAGCGCGGTATAATAGAAATGAAGTACTTAATCATAGGGGAACGACATGCACATAAACGCGGCTTTCAGCGGTTTTTCCGTGAACGACATCGAAAAAGCGAAGGATTTTTACGTCCGGATCCTTGGATTCGACCTTGCGAGCGAATCCATGGGGCTTCAGTTCCGACTGCCCTTCGGCGGCAAACTGTTCGTATATGCCAAACCCGACCACAAACCTGCGTCGTACACCGTTCTCAATCTTGTGGTGCCGGACATAGACGATGCCGTTGACGAACTGACAGTCAAAGGCGTCGCGTTCGAGCGGTATCCGAACCTGTTCCCAGGTGGCGAGCAAGACGAAAAAGGGATCATGCGCTCGACCGACCCGATTACTGACGGACCCTCGATCGCCTGGTTCACGGATCCGGCCGGCAATGTTCTTGCCATACTGCAAGACGATACGCCAAACGCCTCATAAGAAAAGCCCGCCTGATTCGGCGGGCATAGGCACTACCTTCTCGCTGTCATAGCGAGCACGCTCACGTGCGTCGGTGCGGCGCATTCGTCGCTTATGTGTTCGGCGCAACACACGGCGTCGGGGACCGCTTCATTGCCGCACCGTATCGAACCGTCCACAATGACACGGCACGTCAAAGTTCTTGCCGGCATACGCAGGCTCCCTCCACTCAAAAGCTAAAGCAGTACCGTACTATCTTTGCACGGACCACTTGCCGTATCCATGAAATATCTCACTCAGCGGCCTACAGCCACGCGCCAAAGAGCACGGAGTTGATCGCCATGACCAAAAGAAAATAACTGCTGTTCAACCATAAGAACTTCCAGCTCTTGCGTGCGTACAGCGTCACGCCGACCGTCGTTGCGGCCACCAAGCCGAACCATAGGAACACACCCGCTACCAATGCCTCGGCAACGGAACCGACCGCGAGCGAGTTGAGAACGACCGCCAAAGCGAACGCCTGCACCAAACCCGATATAACGACAGCAATGAGCGTCCGCGTCGACTCATTCTGTGGTATCTTCAATAAATCGATGCCCGTATGGTGCTTCCACTGCTTGGCAAAACCCGCCGGCGAATACCAGTACGCGCCCACGGCACAGTTAACGATCCATGCGGCAATCACCGCCCAATAATTGATTCCTTCGAGTTCAAGCATGTTGTTCCTTTCGATTTTATATGCCGTCATTGTCGGCTATGCCCTCCTAGCTGTCAACTGTCCGCGGGCAAAAATAAAACCCTGCTCCTTGCGGGAACAGGGTTGCCGGACGCTCCGGCAGATGTTCATCGGTTACAGTGGCGGTTCGACCGTGAGGGCGTTCAGCCATGTCGTTCCGAGCTTGCGGTATCCGAGGCGCTCAAGCCCCTTGATGACGCCCGGCCCGTGACCGGCGCCCCACAACAGGGTGATGTCTCTACCCGGTTCGGCAGCGATCTGTCGCCGGACCGCACGTAGCGCCACCTCATTGCGGTAGGTAACGATCACGTCATGCATGCGCCGATCGCCCAGCTTCAGTAGGTCCTTCAGTGGAGCCAGCGTCGGCAGTGCCAGCAGCACCTTCCGTAAGAACTTCCCGAACTTCTCGGGACCGAACTCGGATTCCGCTTTGCTGATAGAACCGGCGTCCTTGACGAACTCCGACACCACCTCTGAGCCCAGACGTTGCACGACCTCGTGCATCGAGACGTCGTGGTTTTGCCAATGGTCCTGGTAGGCCAGAGCCTCGCGCTGCTTCTTGGCGTCGCGCACGTGCCGGATAATCAAATCCGCAGGCAGTGCCTGACCAAACGCTTCGGCGGCCTCTTCGACCCACTCCTCAGGCAGCTCGTCGCCCTCGACGGCCTTCTTTACACCTTCATAGTGGACGACACTCCCGCGCTTTTCGGCCCCGCGGAGGTACTCGGCGATGTCGTCGTAGTATTCCTGGTTGCCAGCGTGAATCATGCCGACGAAACCGATCGTGCTACCGGTCTCCCGGTTATGCATCTCGACGATGGACGTTTGCAAGGTACTCGACTTACGTCGAATGTATCGTGTGAACACGTTAGTACAGTAACTTATTCTATATAGAATGCAAGTATTAGCTTTTTTAACAAATGAAGTAAAGACTGTGTTTCAGAAAGATTCAATAACTTTAGACTTGACTGGTGAAGTAAAGTGAATAATGAAGGAACTACTGATTACGACGAACTACTGTGCACTGCTTGCAGTTTAAAGTACTCTTACCAGACTCCGTAACTGCATAACTAACCGTAACCCTATCGCCCAACTCTATCGATTCTATATCTATATGAAAGCTGTTTATTTCGCTAGTGCCTCCACTCGAAGTCTGGAACAACTGACCGTCAACATAGATAGCGTCACCCACATCGGTAACACCGTACAAAGGCCCGGGCGCCTTATTGCCATCGTCATCCAGCATATAATCAAGACTATTTTTATTGATTCGTGTCACCTTACCCGTTACTGACTGCGTGGGTTTGTCAGGTGCTCGATCCCTCCATGAGATAGGGGCACTATTAATGGAATTGAACAAAACGAAAGCCGCAATGGCTACTAACGCCAGTAGAGCCAAAGCTATGACTGAAATTCCAATAATAATGTGCTTTTTTCTTTTTCCCTTAGTTTTTTTCTTCATTAACTCATGATATCAAAAGCATGAGTGTTTTAGCTCAACCCTATGCCGAAGTGTTTATCTTAACTTACCGATCGTCATTTTCTTGGCTGGGGATGAGGGATATCGGCTGCAGCCTTCTCCGCTTGCTCATTCTGACAAAAGTAAACTTTTCCAGAATTTCGCTGCGCTGCGCCGAACCCTCCGTCGTTTTGCTACGCAAAACCGTGGGTTCGAGTCCCAGACCCCAAGTTATGAAAAACGCCAGACCAAAAGGTCTGACGATTTTCATGGCTGGGGATGAGGGATTCGAACCCCCGATCACGGGACCAGAACCCGTTGCCTTACCGCTTGGCCAATCCCCAATAGCTGTTTTATTGTACCTGAAATGTGCAAAAGAGTGTATGCCTTGTGTCGCAACGGTCCGATGCCTTGTCACGATAATTTTCCCTTGGAAAATTTCGCGACCCCGCCTCAACTCGGTGACGATAAATCGCCTTCCGGGTTTCCGGCCTTGCGAAGTGCCACAGGCACTTCTCACACTTGGCCAATCCCCATCGGTTGGTGTGAACTCTGAAAATTATACCATTTGAAGAGTATCTTGGCCAGTGCAACAAAATACGCCTCATACGAGGCGCATTTTGTTTATGAAGACGAGGTTAAGCCTTTTTAGGAACTTTTGCTTTCGCTGCGACCTTTTGCACGCCGAATTCGTCGCGGATTTCAAACAAGAAGTACGCGCCAATGCCAGTCCACAGCACCGCTACCAAAATACCGGCAAGGTTGAAGGTAACGAGATCGCCGACTACCTGAACGGCCAGGCTGATAAGCGCGATAACGAATAGGATCGTCCAGCCCTTCTTTGCCTTTGCCTTGAGAGGGCCGACCGCCATGGCAAGCAGTGCGACCGTTATAACCAGGCCGACAAGCCCGATCAGCGACACCAACCATGTAGCACCGACGACTGCGCCCGCGTACGGAGCGGAATAGACCGATGTGGCGACGAATGCGCTCAAACCAAGCGCGACCACCAATATGCCGATGATGCTCAGAATGGCGAATGCCGACAATACGATACCGACGACCGCAAGCCACCATACGTTATTCGCGAGCCACTTGCGCGCGTTTACCGGCAAATGGGGCGCGTTCGCGTACCATCCGCTTATCGTTTTTTCCAAAGCTCGCACTTGTTCCATGACCAGGTCTCCATTATTAGATTTCCTTCATCATAGAGTAGTGTTGGCTAAATGACAACTATTTCTTGTGAAGAGGCCATAGTCCCCAAACGGACCAGCCTGCCAGCCCACATAGGCCAACCGTCCAAGCAAGTTGTGCCACCCCTGCAGGAATAGCAACCTTCACGCCCAAAACGCCGCCGTTCGCAAGCGCGTCGCCGGCAACGAGCGCGCTTACGCTCAATAGCAACCACGCGCCTGCAGCAACGATACCACTAAGCAAGCTGAGCCACCTCATGAACGGGCTCAGATGCATACGTAGCAAGAACGGCAAGGCAAAAACCTCAGCAATAACGATAAGACACGCCGCGAGCAACGCGCCGCCTTCGTTGCCAAGCAGCGAATACTCCGCAAGCAGCGGTATGAACTTTTCGAATCCGAACAGCTGCCCCACTGCCATAACCACGAGTACGCCCGCGTACGCCCAAGCGACGTTGCGTGCGGCGACGCTTCGCGGCTGTACGGCATTTTGCGCGCTTGCAAGCTTCATACCTCTAGTATACGCCCCTCACTCACCCGTAACGTTGTTTTTTTCATCATACTACTTGCGCTTTTGCCAACGGCCATGTATCTTATGTACAGCGAAGGTTACAAAAACAAACATACAACTCCAAAAAACAGTGCCGCAAGGCGCAAAAAAATATGTTGTGACTGATCGCTCTACGATATCCACCACAACAAGGGATGCCTCTGCGCAAGCAGAGGTTTTCTCTTTGCCTATCTTTTCACTCCATGACCAAAAACCCGCCTTTACCGGCGGGTTCGCTACTTTTCAGCCTTCAACGAGTTCTCTTCGCGCCATTTGGCGATAGCCGCATGATTGCCGCTCAGCAGCACCTCGGGCACCTTCATGCCCCTGAACTCCTCCGGCCTTGTGTACTGCGGGAATTCAAGCGTCTCGCCGTCGCTGAAGCTCTCAATGGCAGTGCTTTCTGCGCCGCCAAGCACTCCTGGTATCAGCCGGACGATACTGTCGATGATCGTCATGGCCGGCAACTCGCCGCCCGTCAGTACGTAATCCCCAACACTCAACTGATAATCAACCAGAGTGGTAATTCGCTCGTCGTAGCCTTCATACCTGCCGCAAATGAATATGTAGCTTTCGTCGCTGTCGGCATATGCCTGAGCTTTCGCCTGCACCCAGCGCTCGCCCCGAGCGGTCATAAGCACGACTTTGGCGGCCGGATCGATCGATTTGGCATGCTCGACGGCCGCGAACAGTGGCCCTGGCATGAGCAACATGCCGTCACCACCCCCGTACGGCGTGTCATCCACCGTCCGGCGCGGCCCTATGCCGAACTCGCGCAGGTCCACCGTGCTCAGCTTTGCATGACCGTCTTTTTGCGCCTTCCACATCATCGAGCTGTTCAGTACGCCTTCAAACATGCCCGGAAACAACGTAATCACTTGGATTTTCTTCATTGGTACCAGTGTACGGTATATTGAT
>JALRBE010000040.1 GCA_023262335.1 Candidatus Saccharimonadia bacterium
AGACGCTTTTCTGATGTACCAACTGGCGTACAGGTAATAAGGGTCATGACGGGCTTATTCGTAGGGTACACGAGCTTACTTACTTCTGTTGGCATGACGACTTCTTTTTTGGTGATCGTGTACGTGTACCGTACGGAATTGTAGTTTATGAAAATGGTGTCGCCGTTTTGCAGTTTGTCGAGCTGCGCGAAAATGAATTTGTAGTCGCCTTTGTCGAACAGGTCGTTGCTGGAGTGGCCCGAAAGCACGGTGTTGCCGATTTGCCCCGGTACCGAGTTCGCGCCGGGAATGGCAAAGTGCGCCACGCCGTTTTCCATGGCTTTCATTTGCGAATCGTGGTCGTACCCTACCCCGTACACCACGGGCACGTTCACGTTTATTTTCGGAATGATGAGTTTGGGCTCGGCGCCGACTTTGACATCGGCGGTCGGGTCGACCACGATGTTCTGCGGGTCGATGGCGCCCGGGCTGACATACGCCTGTACGGTAGCGGCGAGCTGTTCGTTGTACTGCAAGAACGCCACGACCGCCACGACCACGAACGCGCTGGCGAGCGGCAGGAAGTGGCGACTTTTACGTGCTTTCTTGGCGGTGTCGCTCGCCCTGGTCACGATTTTTTGGCGGATATCGAGCAGTTCTTCGTCGCGGCGCTCGTTCGGCGTCAGACCTGCTTTTTGCTGTTCGGCGATCGCTTGGTTCAGGTGTCCGGCGTAATACCGTTCATAGTATTTTTGATAGTACTGCTGCCACTGCGTGTGGTACTGTTGCCAGCTGGTCGCGCGTGCTATGTCGGGGTTTGGTTCGGGGCGACGCTGCGCGGGTTGCGCATGTGCTTGTTGCTGGGGCTGCGCCACGGGAGCTCGGGGTTGGCTAGCGGCTGGTTGACCGTACAGTGCGTCAATTTGGTTCCGAACCACATCGGCGGCGGCATCGCGCTGCGAATCGTCGGGAGTCGAATTGCTGTTTTTTGGTGGCATAGCTAGCTTCCTTACGGTGTTTAGTATACAATATGTAGCGGACTCTTCATAGAGGTCGCCTTGATGGAGATACGGATGGGAGATTAAAAATTCATTGTCTTGTGCCGCGGTGGCGGAATAGGTAGACGCGCTAGACTCAAAATCTGGTGTTCGCAAGGACGTGCCGGTTCAAGTCCGGCTCGCGGTACCAGACAGTGAATTTACGCCAGCAGTTGATTAAACAACCGCTCCGCGAGCAAAATCTTGTGTCCTTCGGGACGTGCCGGTTCAAGTCCGGCCGGCGGTACCAGTTAGTCATCAAACGATTAGGCTTCGGTCGGGGCCGGCTCGTCTGCCGGTCCGTCGAGCGACGCCGTAAGATTATTGAGTAGCTGGGCGATTCTGCGCCTGGCGTCAAGCGTTTCGCCTGGCAGGGTGTCAATACGCGGCAATCGCTCCCCTGGCGTCGATGT
The DNA here is from genome assembly GCA_023262335.1 of Candidatus Saccharimonadia bacterium. Classification (GTDB taxonomy): domain Bacteria; phylum Patescibacteriota; class Saccharimonadia; order Saccharimonadales; family Saccharimonadaceae; genus UBA2112. Next base: position 1,430 of record JALRBE010000040.1, read on the forward strand.
CAGATGCTGCGATATGTCGGCCTTCAGTTTTTCTTTGGCAGCGAGCACGGCTTGGTGCGCTCGTTCAGGCAGCTCGCTCGGATTATCAAAATGCATGACGAGCGCGCGAGCAAGATTCTGCGTGCCGCTAGGGTCGTAGTCCGACATGAACAGCGCGAAGCCGCCCTCAGGTATGTCGCGCCCTTGCAACTCGCGTCGTGACGTCTTGATTTGCGCTGGTACCCGGTACGACTCCTTTTCGCGGTGCCTGATATGATAAATGACCATGTCGGTCTTGCCATACAAATCGTCGTAGATTTTCGGAGTGAGCGCGAGCCTGCTTGGTACTTCGTCGTAGTTCGCAAGCGAAAGTAGTGTCAGTTCGCTGATACTGCCAACGAGTTGTTGGCGCTCGGTCGCGAGTTCGGCGAGCAGGAGCGGGTCCGTCGTGGCGTCGGCATGGCCCGTGACGGCGTCCAGGTTGCCAAGCGCGTATTTGAGCGTATTGGCGTAGCGGGCGGCCACGCCGTTTACCAACTCTTTGCGCTGGTCGAATTCGCCTAGTGCCATGAAGCTCGCTTCGGCGCGGGCGCGGACGTTCACCGTGGAAACCTGAGCGAGCAGCCGGAAGAAGTCGTTCCACGAGCCTTCCTTTTTTTGTACGGCGGTTTCTATGGCCGTGATCGCGTTCGCGGAAAGCCGCGCGAGTTCGCTGCCGAACGTGTCGGCGTCGATCGGACTGACGACGACGAGACCGCCGCGGACGCGCGCGGGAGCGAGCGCGTCTAGGCCGGTATCCAGCTCGATGCTAGCGCTTCGGATGGTGTCGTTCGTTTGATAGGCGTGTTCAAAGAGCTTGCGATTGCGGTCGGTAATATGCGGCGTCGTCGAAACGCGGTGCTCCTTTTCATACATGAACACATTCTAACATAAATGCAAAATATCGGCAAAATATCGGATGGCAATCACCCTTTACGCAACCAGGCTCGCCGTAACGGCGTGCAAAGGGTTCGAGCGGTTCCAAAGCCAATATGCCGCGGCGTGCGTGGCTACGGTGCCCTTCCAAATGCTCATGGGGTTCTCCCACGGCGTGGTCGTCACTTGCCCGCCATTTGCCACCACCAAATGATTTTGGTGAAAGACCATGATCGTCACCGGGTACGTAACGGTGAATTTGTGGAGCGTTTCGACGAGCTGCTGCAGCTGCATGCTGAAGGTGAGGATTTTGGGATAATACACCCGCGAGAACAGTTTTTGCAGTTGGGCGAACGACACGACGAGCAGCGTGCTGTCGCGTTCGACCAACAGTTCCGGCGTGTTTTGCAGCAAGTCGATACTGTCGCGCGTGACGGTCAGCTGGCCGCGGTAATCGCGCACGAAATCTTCGTACAATATGGCCGTTTCACTGTTACGGCCGGCATCGCCGATAAGTAGCATGCCGTCGGCCCAAGCGCCAAGCGCGTGCATGCCAGGTGCCGCGTCGCGGGCAAGGCTGCCCGACGGATTGCTGGCGCCGTACACGACGTCGGTTATCGCTGCTGGCACCGATTTTTTAAGGACGTCAGGTAGTAGCACGCGCACCGAGCCGACCCCTGCGTCGCTCGCCATCATGTATGCGTCGCCGACCGCCACGAACCCAAGCTTGTTCCCTCCTATTATGCCTAAGTTGCCCGCCAGCGAGCGCTGTTCGGGCTTGTTCCATTCAACGTCGGGAAACAGCGGTTTGCCTGGCTGTTGCCGCTGCCAATACGGGTGCATATCCATGTTATTTCAGTATACCTTACTAAAAGCCGCCCTGAACGTTCAGGGCGGTGATGGTCGTTGGGGTGGCTATTGCTGCTCCAAGAGCGCGCGCACGCGTGCGTCGGCTTGCTGCGTCACGAAATCGTCGGCGTTCAGGAACGCCTGTACGCGGCGATCGGCCTGTTCGATGGCGTACGCCTGCCGGGCGTCGAGCGCGGCTTGCTCGGTCCCCCAGCTTGCCGTGAGCTCGTCGACCGCTTTGGTCATGGCGTCGTAGGCGTAGCTGCCACTTGCCAGGCTGCTCATCATGCGAACGAGCAGCGCGCGGGTCGGTCCGGCGTATTCTTCCAGGCGCTCCATGAGCAGTTGCTTCGCCGCCTCCGAACAATCGGGCTCCGCTCGGTAAATCAGGTCGAGGTCGGTCGTAACCCTGAAATACTCGTGGAGCAGCTTGCGATACGCGTCGATTCGCGTGGATTCCCAGCTCCAGTTGAAGTCGATGTTCTTGCCGGTGAATGCCTGTTCGATCACGTTCAGCGATATCGACATGCCTTTGGGTACTCGCGGTCGTCTGTTCTCGAGTACTTCCACGCTCAGGTCGCGCCCAAGCCCTGGCGTCCAGTACGTCTGCTGCTCAAGGTGCACGCTCCGTGTCCTGTCGGACAGCAGTGTCACGAGCCGAACGATTCTCCGTTTCGTGAATGGCCGACCTGCGAACGCGAACCGCGTAAAACGGTCACCTTCGATGAAACGCCTTACGGCAAAGTCGTCGATCCACGCGATCGTACGCAGTTGGCGTTTGGTCGGCGATTCGAACGTGTAGTAGTCGAAGGGATGGTACTCGCCGGTGCGAACAAACATGTGTCTCCTCCTGTGTGATGGATTGAACGTGCGTGGTCACCTCTGACCGTAGGGTGAATATACCATCATAGCGACTGGTGGTCAAAAATGTTCATAAGTATTGGCTCTGTCGTAAAATAAAAAATCACTCCCGTAGGAGTGATGGTGGCGCGTCAGGGGGCTATGCTTCCCTGCCCCTGGACGTACGTGTCGATGTCGTCGCTGATCATGGCGACGCGCTGCGCCTCTATGCGATCGTCTTCGGTTTTCTCGAAGTTGGCGATCGCGGTGCTGCGGGCTGCCTGTTCCTGGGCTGCCCAGTGCTCAGCTCCGGTCGCTTCGACGTAGATCGGTCGGATCGTGTCGGCGGCCGTCGCCGCGGCTTGCTCCAGTTTGTCGTGGAGCGGTCGCCACTGCGGGTGGTGCCAGTCGTACGTAGCAATCAGGCTCTGGCCATCCCGTGTGATCTCAAGGTACTTGTCGACGAGCGGCTGAACGCGGCCGAAGTATTGTGCTCTTGGTTCGAGCTGCTCGCGGAGCCATCGGCTGAACTTCTCGGCATCTTGGAACTGCAACTTGAGCATGCCGAAGGCGCCTTCGTGGTACTTGGCTGGATGTGCTCGTTTGAGCAGTAACACGCATGCGTTGAAGTACAAGTGCTTCCAGAACAAGGCGACCGCTCCAGCGCCAGCTGCCGCCACGATACCGAGCCAGATCTTGCTGGCATCGGTGTGCACTTGGGCGAATAGTACCAGCGTGAATGCCAGCCAGGCATGGAGTGGCACGATCCACAAAAAGTGTGCCAGTGGCGGAACGAACGAATCGTGCAACCAGCGGTGGTCGCGGTAGTCGGACGTCCACTTGGCGCCGTCCTTTTGCAGCTGCGTGACGTGTTTGCCAGGTACGTACGTGAGCGCGTTGTACGAATGGACACTCATGCCATATGAGTAGCCGTCATAGTACTCTTCGAACACGGTGTGGTGGATGAACGGCATACGCTGCCTTCCGGTTGGTGGTGCGGCAAAACGGATGTTTCGCGTGGTCGCATAATAAAATAATATAAATTTTAAGTCAATATGAGCGCCGTTGTCGTTGGCATGAAAAATGCCACCACAAGCGAACGGAATCGTTCGGTCGTGGTGGCTGGCTGCGCCCTACGGTTGCTTGAGCGCTTGGTAGCCTGTGGCGTAGGCGCGCATGTCGTCAAGAACCATGCGAACATTCTGCTCCATGATCCGCGCGTCTTCGCGTTCCTGGAACAGAGCCTGAGCTGCCACATTCGCCTGCTCTTCGTCGTTCGCGCGTGCAGCGTGCATGGTCGCCGTGCGCCGTAGCGATTCGAGCTGCGCGTAGGCCTGCTTTGCCGCGGCTTCCATGCCATCGCGCAGTTCGTCTGCCAGTACATCGGGAACATCTTCTTCGGCGAGGAGCTTTGCCGCTTTGTACGTTGCGTCCAGGTAATCGTCGACGATCGGATAGACTCGTTTGAACTGCGGCGCGCCGCTTTGGAGCTGGTCCTCGAACCACTGCGCGAATGCCCAATCGCCAGGTTCGCTGATGAGCGCGAGCGGAACGGTGGCAGTGCTGACGACGAAGTCGATTCGCCGCGCGACGCCATTGAGCCACATGTGGTTCCAAAAGCGGACGATCCCTACCAAGAGCGGAATACTGACCATGATGGCCCAAAAACTGCCAGCGACGGTCGTTGCCGTCAGTGCTGCCAGCGCCATGAGTGCAAAGAACCCGTGCAGCGGCACGATCCACAAAAAGTGCGGCGCTGCTGGTAATGCCGAAGCGTGGTACCATCGGTTTTCCCTGTGCCACCATGTCACCATACGTCTGTACCGCCTCGGAAACTTCGGCCCCGAAGCATAACCGCGGTAGAGCCTGCTGATGCCCTTATGGCGTTTCACGAAATCGAAGCTGGGCATGCGTGCCTCTCTGGTCGTTGGTGCGTGCGAACCCGGGTGTCGGGACGCGTAGTGAATACTCTATAATAAAAGCTAGATAATTTCAACGCTCACCGGACAATGGTCGGAGCCCATTTGATCCGCATGGATCTTCGCGTTTTTGACGCGTTCCGCGATACCTTCGCTCGCCAGCCAGTAGTCAATGCGCCACCCGACGTTGCGCGCGCGGGCGTTCGCCCAATGCGTCCACCAGCTGTAATGGCCGTTGCCTTCAGTGAACAGACGGAACGTGTCGACGTAGCCGGCGGCCAGGAACTTGCCGAAGCCGTCGCGTTCTTCGTTGGTGAACCCGTGCTTGCCGACGTTCGGTTTGGGGTTTGCCAGGTCGTCTTCGGTGTGCGCGACGTTCAGATCGCCGCAAAACAGCACCGGCTTCGACTTTTCAAGCTCTTGGACGTGCTCCAAAAACGCCGGGTCCCACTGCTCGTGGCGCAACTTCAGGCGCGAAAGGTCGCCCTTGCTGTTCGGGGTGTACACGGTAACGACCCAAAAATCGTCGAACTCGGCGCTGATAACGCGGCCTTCTTTGTTCGGGTCGCCGTAGCTGTCGCCGGCAAGCCCGTACTTTTCGGCGATGTCCTGGGTAAACCCGTGCACCACGCTCAGCGGCTTGGTTTTGCTGAAGATCGCCGTGCCGCTGTACCCGGCCTTTTCGGCGCTGTTCCAGTACTCCTCGTAGCCGTCGAGGTCTACCTCGGCCTGACCTTGCTTGGCCTTGGTTTCCTGCAGGCAAAGCACGTCCGGTTGGTGCTCGTCGATGAATTTTTTGAATTCGCCTTTGTTCACGACCGCGCGGATGCCGTTGACGTTCCAAGAGTAGAGTTTCATACGTTTATTTTACCATGAGAAAAGCCCTCGCCTAAGCGAGGGCCGTGGGTTACCGCTTTTTTCCGAACGCCCAGGCGGCGCCGAATCCGCCGACGCCAAGGCTGCACGCGACCGTTACGTACAACAGTGCAGGCACCGTGCCCGCGCTGCCAATGAACAGCATGAACGACACGATCGTCGCGAGTACCAATACGAACGTCACGCTTCCCATGGATTCCTATCTCGAGGAGATGTCGGCGAGCAGGCGGTCGACGGTCTGGTTGTCCAGTTCCGCTTGGAACGTGTCGGTCAGCGCCTTCGCGTCCGCGTTGAGCTCGTCGGCGACGGCTTGTACGAGCTCATGGCGTTCGTCGTCCTGCGCTTCGTCGCGCAGGGCTGCGATGAGTAGCGGAATCATTGCCCGTGCCGCGGCGTGCGCCCGTGCCTCGACGGCCTTGCGGAGTTCGTTCTGCCGTGGCAGATCGGTACCGAGCGCCTGCATGCAACCTTCGCTTGCGAGCAAATAGCCCGACACGTGCGGGTCGAGCCGTTTGCCGAGCGCGCTATGGCTCCGCAGAGCGGTCATGGTCGTCGGCCAGACATCGTTCAGGCGTTCCGCCGTGTCGTCTGTCGGATAAGCCCGTGCATCCTCAACGAGCAAGGCGGCGCACAGGTATGTCCAACGGTCGTCGGTATGCGGAAACACTTTGACGTCATCGCCGAGCACGGTGGCCTCGGTGCGTTTGTCGAGCAAAACGCTACGACTGCGCCAATACGCCTTGTACAGTGCCATGAGCGCCAAAATGGCGCAGGCAATGCCGACGGCCATTCGGAGCGCGTTCTTGAACACGGTTCCGCCGTCGTTGTAGGTGCCGACCTGCTCGACCGTTTCGTATTCGCGCGGAACCGGTACGAGCTTGTACGTTCCGCCCAGGCACGTCTCGTCGTCCGACGGATCGTCGCATGGTTCTCGGAGCATGTCCTTTTCCATGGGGACCCCGTCCGGATAGTCGGTGGGGTTCACGGGCACGTATGCCGTGTGGCTGCCGTAATCGTCGCGGATGCTGGCGAACAGCCAGGTCGCGCCCGCGCCGAGCGCGAGTGCCATGACGACCGTGACTACGGCGATGCCGATGCCGCGGCCGATCAGGAACGAACCTTTGTGCCGGGCTTTGCGCAGACCAAGTTCGCTGAGTGCCGATGAGTTCGTGATGTACTCGGTTTCGCTTGGCAGCTCGGCGATGTCGGGTTCGTCCCTATGCGTGCTCCGCTTATCGAACGACGTGGTGTTCTTTCCGAACGTTACGGTGGTGCGACGCGTATGGAGCATGAGGCCTCCTTCGTGGTGCGTGTGGTGAAAAAAGCGCTGACTGATTGTCAGATTGTATTATTATACAATTTTAGCTTGATTTAATCAATTGGTATTTGAGACTGACCACTAGCTATAATTGTTTGATCGCGCGCTTGGCATCGCGTTCTTGGTCGCGGCGCTTCAGCGTTTCGCGCTTATCATACGTCTTTTTGCCTTTGCCCAGGGCGATCACCAGCTTGACGAACCGCCCTTGGGTGAGTAAGCGGGTCGGCACGATGGTTAGGCCTTCCTTTTTGCGGACGGCCAATTCGTCGATCTGCTTGCGGTGCGCCAGCAGTTTGCGCGGTTCGGTGTCGATGGTGCGGGCGCCGGGCTCGCCGCGTTTGTTCAGCTTGAGGCTGAAGCTGGCGTTGTTCAGCCATAGCTCCCCTGCCCGAACGGTCACGAAGGCGCCCTTGAGCTGGATGTGCCCGTCGCGGGCGGCGCGGACTTCGGGGCCGCTGAGCGAAAGCCCGACTTTGAGTTCGTCGCCGAGCTCATAATCGAACCGGGCGCGTCGGTTCACGATGGCGCTTGGCTTTTTGATCGGCTTCTTTTTTGCGGGCATAGTGGTTCTTATTATACCTGAGACGAATGCTATACTGGATTCATGTACAAACGGGTTTTATTGAAGTTATCGGGTGAGCAGTTGCAGGGCAAGTTCGACGGCGGGTTCGACACCGAGCGCGTGCTATGGATCGCGGACGAAATCAAGAAGGCGCAGTCAACGGGAACGGAAATCGTACTCATGATCGGCGGCGGCAATTACGTGCGCGGCGCGCAGGTCGAAGGCAACGGCTTGCAAAGCCCGACCGCGCACAACATGGGCATGCTGGCGACGTTGATCAACGCCATTGCTTTGCAGGACATCTTCAATTCGGTAGGCCTGCACGCGCGCACGCTCACGAACATCAAGGCCGACCAAGTCGCCGACCAGTTCACGCACCGGCGCGCGCTAAGCCACCTCGAAAAGGGTCGCGTAGTAATCATTGGTGGCGGTTCCGGCCGTCCGTTCGTGACTACCGACACCGCGGCAGTGATCATGGCGCTCGAGCTCGGTTGCGACGTGATCATGAAAGCTACCAAGGTCGACGGCGTGTACGACAGTGACCCCCGGACTAATCCGGACGCTAAGAAGCTCGAGAGCCTGACGCTCCGCGAAGCCGTGGAACAACCCGACATCAAGGTCATGGACAACAGCGCCATCGCGCTTG
>JALRBE010000041.1 GCA_023262335.1 Candidatus Saccharimonadia bacterium
CAAAAAAGAACGCCCCTCCTGGCGTTCCGATTGGAAGTGCAGGCGGGGCGGAGAAGGTACTACTTGGGCGCGTCGACGATCTCGAGGCGCTTGGGGTGCTCCCAATCGCAGTTGTCGATCGTTCGCTGGCTCGTGGCCTTGAAAGCGATGCAGTCGAGCACGCGGCCGTCGCTCAACGACTTCTGGAACACCTGGTAGTTACCGAACAGTTCCTTGGCGGGGTCCCGCTCTTTGGAAGGATTGCTCCAGTCGCAGTCGAGCACCAGCCGCTGGCTGTAGGAACGGCTGCTGATGCAATCCAGGTACCGGCCGTCCGCCAGCTGCGCCTGGCCAACGGGCACGTCCGTGACCATACGGTCAGGAGTGAAGCCCTTGGCTTCCGAGCTGCAGCCTGCGGTCAACACGGCGCCAGCTATCAGCCCGGCGACGATCAGCTTTTTGCGAATCACTGAGGATCCCTTCGTTCGATGGAACCGGCTTTCGGTCCCAATGATTATATTATAACAAAAAATAAGCAAAAAGTCAATGAACCCATAATCTGCCCGGTGAAAACCTGTTCACTGCGCCCACCGCCAAAATATTCTATACTGGCTATAAGACTGAGAGGCAGCATGAAAAAAGTAAAAGTATCCATACAAGACGAACATACGCTGGTATTGCAGGAGGCAGCCGCGAAGGGCGACGTGATCGACCTGACCGCTATCCACGAGACCGACATCGATAAAACCACCATCGCCACCGTGGTCAATTCCATCAAGCGCGACGCGTTCGACGCCGAGGTCGCGAAGGTGCGGGCGACGATAGAGCGCGAAAAGGCGCTTGAAGCGCAGCTACAAGAACAAAAGCTGCGCGAGCGGATTACCCAGCTGGAACAAGAAAAGCAAAGCGCCGTGGAACTGGCCGAAACCAAGACCAAAAACGAACTGCAGGCGGACATCGCCCAAAAGGCGGCCGAAGCCGCGGAACTGAAAGCCGCCAAGGACGCCGAGATCGCCCGGCTACAGGCCAGGCTTGACGCGGCCGGCACCGACGGCAAGTTGGCGCTCGCCGAAGCCGTGCGCTCGATAGAGAAGGAGCGTGACGAACTGAAGATCAGGCTGACGGCGAAGAACGCCGAACAAGAAACCGCCGTGCGCAGCGAGCGCGACAAATACGAAACGCAGCTCAAAGACCGCGAAGACACCATCGAACGCCTGAAAGACATGAAAGCGAAGCTGTCAATCAAGCTCGTGGGCGAGAACCTGGAGCAGCACTGCCAGAACGAGTTCAACGCGGTGCGCGCCGGGCAGTTCCCATACGCGTACTTCGAGAAAGACAACGAAGCCGTACGCGAAGACGATGAAATAAAAGGTACCAAGGGCGACTTCGTGTACCGCGACTACGACCACGCCGGCGGCACCGAAATCATTTCGATCATGTTCGAGATGAAAGACGAGCAGGACGTGTCGACGAACAAGCGCACCGTGGAAAGCCACCTGGACAAGCTCGACAAAGACCGCAAAAAGAAGGGGTTGGAATACGCGGTGCTCGTGACGCTACTGGAGGCCGACAACGACCTGTATAACCGCGGCATCGTGGACGTGTCGTACAAGTACGACAAAATGTACGTCGTGCGCCCGCAGTTCTTTTTGCCGCTCGTGTCCATGCTCAAAAGCGCGAACATGAAGGCGGTCGACGCCAAGCGGCAGCTGCTCGCCATGCAGGAACAGAACGTCGACATCACCAACTTCGAAGACAGCATGGAGGAGTTCAAGCGCACGTTCGGCAAGAATTACGAGCTGGCAGGCAGGCGGTTCAGCGAAGCCATCGACGGCATCGACAAAACGATCAAGCAGCTGGAAAAAACCAAGGCGTCGCTGTTGTCGAGCGAAAACAACCTTCGCCTGGCCAACGACAAAGCGCAAGATTTGACCATAAAAAAGCTCACGCGCGGCAACCCCACTATGGCCGCAAAATTCGACGACCTCGCGAAAAACCGGGAATAAAAACGGTCCCGCACATGCGGGACCAAAGCGCCAAAACGGCGCTACTTGGGCTGCGGAGCGGACCAGTCGCAGTCGTCCTCAGAGGTGCCTCCCATCTGGACGTTGAACGCGATACAGTCGAGCACGCGGCCGTCATTCAGCGCCTTCTTGAAGACGTTGTACGAGCCGAACAGCTGCTTTGACGGGTCCGGTTCGCGGCGCGGGTTCGACCAATCGCAGTCCAGTGTCAGCCGGTCGGATGTCACCTTGCTACTGACGCAGTCCAGGTAGCGGCCGTCCGACAGCTGCGCTTGGCCTACGGGCACGTTGCCCACCACGATCGACGGGCTGTACGGCTCCGCCTTGGTGGCACATCCGGTCATGATCAGCGCGGCAGCGGCGCCCATCGCCAGGATTCCAACTTTGTTACGACGAGCCATTCGGCCCTCCTTCGTCGGTGAAACGTGGATCGTTCCAATGAAATTATTATAACATTTTATAGTCATTAAATCAATTTTTAGTAATACGAACGTATTCTTTGGAAAAGGAAAACCCGCGCTCAGAGCGCGGGGATAGGGTGGTGCCCGAAGGGCGGTGTCGCTCACGCGGGAGCGAATTGCTTTTCGAGCTGCTCGACGTCGATACCGACGCCAAGCAATTGGGTGCGGGCCTGCTCGAGTTCGTCCTCGTGCTCCCGGCGTTGTTCCAGCAGCGTCGCCCGCAGATTGCCGCGGGACGGCAACTTGGCGAGTAGCGCGTCTTCCTTTGACCTCATGCGCGCGTGCGCGGCCAAGTGAAGCGCTTCGGAACGGTACTGGTCGACCTTCTGCTCGACCATCATGGAACGGATGCCTTGCGGCAACTGGTCCAGCACATCCGCCGGGACCGGCAATTCGTTCAAAACCCCGTTACGGGTGCTCTGCACCGGCTCACCGTTCCACCAAAAGTCGAACTCGGTGCGGATCTCGTCGTAGGTCTGCTGGTGCAGCTCCCTGAGCGGTTCGACGCGCTTGCGAGCGCGCGATTCGACGATTGCTGCCGCGAACGCCGCGAACTTTTCCGTGCAGTAGATCGTCGTAGCGATCGTTATCAGCAGCACGGTCACGAAAGGTAATTCGATCAGCATCTGACTCCCTTGACTCGAAAGGACTCGCGCGGGTGGCGCGACTCTGTATATTATATAACTTTATTGCAAATATTACTATAATCACGAAAAAACCGCCCCGAAGGGCGGTCGTGCGCGTCACAGGTATTGGCCAGCCAACACCGGCTCTTCTTCGTCGATGCCGTTCATTCTGTTATGAACGGCCAGTACGACGGCTTGGAGGGTTTCGCGGTCCTCCTCGTCGATGTCGTCGAACGGCACTGCCGATTCGAATTGCACGGTCGGCGGAACGTCGCAGTAGGTGAGAGCGTCGTACGCCTTGACGATCGCCTCGGAACCCATGCGACAATATACCGAGGATTCCTGCGGTTCCACGCCGTACAGCACGGTGCGACGGGGGAATTCCACCTGCGCGATCCCATAGCGCTCGGTGTCCGGCTCGAGGTGAATCTGGCAACCAGACCGGTCGATGACGTCCTGCGCGTCGAGCGGACTTTCGATCGCCACGGTGCTGATGTGCCGTTGCAGCAGCAAACCAGACGGCCGGGTGATCAATGTGAACTGCTGAATATACACGTCGCTCTCCGCGCTGCGGAGGGTCTCCTGGAAATATCGCTTCACAGGAGATATCGTACAATCGAACGTGCCGTTATGCAAGCATGAGCGAAACAGTAACGACCCATTGGAAATGCCCCGGCGTACCGGGGCATTTTGGGTGGCGCCAAGCTACAGGCAGAAGCAGTAGCCGGACAGCGATTTCTGTTGGTAGCAGCCACCGCAGATCTCGGTGTTCTGGCGGTGCTTCGTCGCGCCGTTCGTCATGAATCCCGACCCGATGGCTCCCGGCACGCGCCCGACGTCCGTAATGCCGTGCGGCCACTGGATAGCGTACATAGTGCTCATGCCGAGCGCGTTGCTCAATAGCCGAGCCGTCTCCTCGTGAACGCTGTGGCCCTGCGCGTCGCGCTCGATCCGCCGTATCGTCTCCACGCCGACGCCCGACAGCTCCGACAGCGCTCGTACCGACAACTGCCTGCGTACCCGTAATTCCTGCAAACTGTATGCCACGATTCCTCGTTCCTACCGGTTACAATTACTTTTTTGTTATAGGTAAAATTTATAATTTTGTCAACTATATCGTAAACGTATCGAAGTTTATTGCATTTTTATACTTTTTATGGTATAATAGAATCAGTTCTTTGACAGGGGTCATAGCGGTGCGAAAACAGCGCGACGACCATCCAACCGAACGAAAGCGATACTCGTGAACAATCTTGGTAAGAAAGTCGTACGGACCGCCAAGCGGTTCCGTGTTGGCAACTGGGACTGCTCCAACTGCGGCGGAACCCGGATAAGCGGGCGGCTGAAACACTGCCCGCGGCCTGGCTGCGGCCAGCCCCGCGACCCGATCAGCACGCCGAGCGAGCGCATTTACTTGCCGGCCGACGCCGAATACGTGACCGATCCCGAAGAGGAACAGCGCGCGGCGCTCGGACCGAACTGGTACTGCTCGTGCGGCGAGCCGGTCACGGAGGACGTCGACGTTTGCCCGCAGTGCGGCAAGAAACGCGGCGCCGACGCGACCGTCGGATACGAAATCACGTACACCAACGAGCCTGGCACCGTTTACGACCAGCCGCTCAGCGACTACGACACCGTGGTCGAAAGCCCCTACGACAAAGCCATGCGCACGACCTACCAAGGCACCGACGCGCCGCGTCGGCTCGAAAACCGCGTGTTACCCGGCAACGTTCCGACCATAGGCCGGGACACGGCGTCCAACGAAGACATCCGCAGGGATGTCGCCAAGGACGCGGAGGAACGGCAACGCATGCAGGCATACCCGCCGTTCATGCAACCGTTCGTCCAGCACAAGAAGCCGTTCGTCATCGCCATTACGAGCGTCGTGGCAGTCATCCTGGCTGTACTGGCGGTCGTCGGCATCACCAAGGTCTTCACGTACTACACCGAAACCGTGCCTGGCACGGTAACGGTCTCCGCCGTCCAATGGGAACGGTCGATCGAGGTCGAGCGTCTTCGGACGTTCGACCGCGAAGGCTGGGATTACCCGTATGACGCCCGTGTCACGGGGCGCGAACAGCGCGTGAAGGAGTACGAAACTGTGGTGGTCGGCACCGAGTGGGTAGAAGTGCCCGACGGCTACGACGTCACCGAGGAAGAAACCACCGAGGAGTACGAATGCGGCCGCAGCGAAACCGAAGGAGACGACGGCTACGCTGAAATAACGGTCGAATACTGCGAACGTGACGTGACGATCGAGCACCGGACCCCGAAAACAAAGTGGGTCGAGCAAGACGTCACGGAACAGCAGCCGGTCAAGGCCACCTGGTACTTCTACCAAGAAGACGAATGGGTAACCGAACGCTGGCTGGTGCAGTCCGGCGGCAAGTCCGACGAGCCGGCATGGCCCGACACGTCGAGCCTGCGTGACACCGGCTACATGGGCTGGGATATCGGCGACGAGCGCGTGGGCGACGAAACCCGCGAAGCGCGAAGCGTCGATTTCACCGACTCGACGTCGGAGAAGCGCACCACGCTCGTCAGCGACGAGGTGTGGCGCGCCGTCAGCGTTGGCGACACCGTGCCAGCGTCGTATTTCAAACACGACGGCTCGCTCCGTTCGGTCGACTGGGACGCGGTACTCATTCCGCTTCCGTCGAACTGACCTGGCAAAGACAGCCGCGTCGTTCCTTTGGTTTTATACCAGGGGAGCGGCGCGGCTTTTTGCATGCAACGCATTACTTTTTAAAAAATAAGCTTTATTTATTAAAAATTTAGAGTAATAATGTAACAAACAAGGAGGACGCCATGACCCAAAGCTACGAAACCTACCGCGAATTGCACGAGGAAGAAGCCAGCGGGCCGACGCCCGAACAGATCGAAAAGATCGGCGACCAGGCCGCCAGGAGCGCGGAACTGAGCGAAGAAACCAAGACCATGCTCGACGAGATCGACGAGGTACTGGAAGAAAACGCCCTGGAATTCATGGAAGCGTACATACAAAAAGGCGGGCAGTAGGAGCGGCGCCGGCATGCCAGAACCGCGCCCGAGGATTTACGCGTCCGAGACCGAGCTCTCGATCATGCAAAAAGACGCGGACGGCTCCGCGCTTCACATGCTCAGCGGCTCGCATACCGTCGTGGACAAAAGCCCGCACCCCGAAACGCGGCGCATCGGCACCATGCTGAGCAACGGTAGCCGCTACTACGTTGACGTTGGTGGCAGGCTGGAATACGCGACCGCCGAAGACACGAGCATCGGCGACCGGCTGATCGTCAACGAGTTCGCCAGCGAACAGTTCGTCATCGACAGCTTGCTCCGCCATATGCGCGCGAACGACGGCATCGACAAGTTGATCGTCGAAAACCGCGTGATCGACGACCACAATGAAACGTGGGGGTACCACATGAACTTGTCCGCGGACGGCACGCGCCTGCGCAGGCTCGACGAAACGTACCTGCACCAGCTTGGCATCGCCCTTGGCACCACGCAGCTCCTGACCGGCGCCGGCATGGTATACCGCAAACAAGGCCGGGCAACCTACAGCCTCATGCAAAAAACCGTCAAGATAGACTGCGACTTCAATGCGGGCACCACGGCGAACAAGCCGCTGATCAACACGCGTGACGAACCGCATTCCGGCGGTGCGCAAGGCGTCAAACGCGTTCACGTGACCAGCCGCGACAAGCTGGTATCGCAGTGGGGCACCGGCATGGCGTTCGGTATCGCGTCGCTCATGCTGAGCGCGGTCGAACAAGGCAAAGCCCACGGACTGCGCGTGGACGAAACGGAACACGACCGCAACGTGGCACTCCGCGACGTTGCCCACCTGCACGCCTACGACCTTAGCCTGGAACGGCCATCCGACGACATTCCGCGCATTTTGCTTGCCAAAAAAGCAGGGTACAGGACCGCCGACGGCCACAAACGCTACACCGCCTTAGAGGCGCAGCTCAAGCTCATCGAAATGGCTGACGCCACGGAACTGTCCGACGAGGAAGCCGTGAAGCTGGAGCAGTGGAAAGAAGCCGTCACCGACATGGAACGCGACCCTATGCTGCTCGCGGACCGGTCCGACGCCATCGCCAAGCTCGCGTTGCTACGCCAGGTCGCCGAGCGTGACGGCAACGATTCTTGGCAGAACAGCACGCTACTCAAAGTAGACCACGCCTACGGCATGACCGCCGCCATTACCCGCGACGACGCGAACGACAGCGCCGTGACAGGACTCGACGTTTACAAAAGGTCGCTGCCATACAAGCTGCGCACCAAACAGTTCAGAGGCGATCATCCGACCGACGCCGTCCTGCTCGACCGCATGCTCCATGCCCCCAAAACCACGCGCGCCGGCGTGCGCGAATACTACATGATGAACGAGGACCTTCAGTCCGTCGATTGGGCAGGAGTCGTTTTGCGCACGGGCACCGCCATGAACAAATCGATCCCACTTGAGCCCTGGGATACCGAGCCGCCAACGGCCGCGGCCTGACTACGCGAGCAAGCGGACACTAAGGCCGAGACCTTGGAATTCTTGGCATACGAACACCGGCTGTTCGGGAGTGCTGGCGTTTTCGTCGTACGCGTACCCTAGGTCGCCGAACGACCGCAAGGCCGTTATGTCGTCCACGCGGTTTTTGATCATCCAGTTCGCGAACGCGCCGCGGGCGATTTTGGCATGCACGGTCACGAACGTCGGCTGGCCGGTTTTAGGGCTGACGGTCAGGAATTTCGGCGTGACGACCGGTACGCTCACGTAGGGCAGCACGGCCTTGGTGTATTCCACCGCCGACAGATTCACGATGGCAGTAGTAGGAGCCGCCAAAAGCGCGGCGATGTCTCGTTGCCAGAACGAATACAGCGAAGTACCGTCCGGCAACTTGTAGCCCATTTCCAACCGGTAGGGCAGAATGCCGTCGCAGGCGCGAAGCCCGCCGTACAGGCCAGACAAAATCAGCAGGCGCTCGTGCGCGTACGCGCGGTCTGCGGGCGACCATTCGCGGGCTTGCAGGCCGCTATAGATGTCGCCGATGAACGCGTCGACGGCCGGCACCGAGCCTTCGGGGCCTGCGGACCATTCTTGGTACAGCGCCTGGACTTCTTTGGCTTTGACCGGAGAAATCTTCATGATCGTCGCCACGTCGCGGTCCGAAAGCGCACGGTAGCTACCCGCCAGCTCGACAGCCTTGGCCATAAGCGCCGGCTGGCCAAGCGGCGGCGCGTGGTTCGCGGGCGTGCGCATGGTTTTGGAAGAGTGCAACAAGATTCGCAACATATGCTCCAGTATACCGTATGGTGCTTCGCAGACAGAGGTAACTATTGACTTTTTTATGCATAAGTGCTATAATTATAATAATCGGCATCATCGCCGGGCATCGATCTTACCACCACCTACGAAAGGAGCGCTCATGCGCTTCGCCACCATCATGATCACGCTGCTCGCCGGGACCATGCTCCTCGGAGCCGTCCCCGCCGCGGCCGACACCAACCCGGCAGCGACCGGCGGCGCGGACACGTATGTCGCGCAGCCGATCGTCCAACCGGTACCCGCACAGGACTCGGACACCAAGGCCGACCCGCACGTATTCACGTACGTGCAGTTCACCAAGGAGCAGACCATCAACCTGTGGGCCGCTCATCTCAATCAGCCGCTGGCCGACTGGGACTACAGCGCGCCCACCGACGTGGCCTGCGGCGGCCCCATGGCGGTCACCGGCGGCATGTACTGCAGCAAGAACAGCACCATCCATCTCAACGAAGGAGCGCTGCTGTGGCGTAACGCCAGCCGCGTCGGGTTCGTCTACCTGCTGGGCCACGAGTACGGCCACCAGCTGCAGTACCTCGCACAGGGAAACAGCTGGAGCGTCGCCAAGGAACAGCAGGCGAACTGCGCGCATCCGGAGTACCGGATCACCGACGCCGAAGTCCAGGAACTGATGAGCTACATGCTCGGTACGGTCCAGGATCTCGACGTCCACGGTGACGCGCAGGGACTGCACGACGCGTTCGCGATCGGCTACCGGTCCGGCAGCCTGGCGGCGTGCGTGCCCATCGCGGGCCCGATCGCTGGCGCGTAGGAACAGGAAGGTCGTAAGGCCCGGGGAAACCCGGGCCTTACTCATTGGCAAACTGTCACGACTACGCTTCTATGG
>JALRBE010000042.1 GCA_023262335.1 Candidatus Saccharimonadia bacterium
CCCGCGACACACACTGGCTATTTGGCAAAGCGTCCCTCCGGTGGAATTCATCATCGTTTACGGATTTACTGCTAGAAACGGGCAATAAAAACGGGCGATACAATCCATCAATCGTTTCTCAAACTAACTTTTGAGGATTGTTTATATGAATGATGAAATCTTTTTGAACGAACGTATCGATGTTATAGCGACGTTTGGGACGGGGCTCAACCCGTGCAACCCGGTAAAGTTCCGCCGGCCGAACGGGCGCGAGGTGGTGATCAGCGAGATCGGCCTGCGCCACCCGACCATGCAGGGCAAGCGGGCCATGCACGTGTTCGACGTGACGGACGGCAGTAGTGATTACCGGATCGAGCTGGATTCGGAGCGGCTGACGTGGACGCTGACGCGCATGGGGGATTCGATATGACGGTCGCCGTGTGCCTCGACATCCGTTCAGGTACCGTTACACTCCTTAAAAAACATGGTTCCGTCATGTTTTTTAAGGGTTGCACTTCGCTTTTAGTACCTGAACGGATGCGAGGACGCACGACTCGACTGGCGCGGGGTGAGAGGAGTGGAAATAAAACCAGCACCCGGGTGGGTGCTGTGGCGATGCGATCGGAGCGAACGGTTCGCCGGTGTCGCGGCGGCTTCTTAGTCGCCGTCCAGGCTGCCGAATCGGCGCAGGCTGATGGCCGCTTCTTCGGGCGACTCGCCTTCGCACAGGCTCTGCCAAAGAGCTTCCATTTCGCTGAACACGCGAAATTTCTGCGAGGTCATCAGTGCGGCGTACATGAAGTCCGCGTTGACCCGCTTGACAGTGTCGTCGCTGTCGCCGGGCTTGATGCGTCCGGTGATACTCGTCTGGTGCTCAACCTCCTCGTAGATGGTCTCCAGGGCGAGTTTGCGAATCTTCGAGGCGGTTTTGTTGCCGTCCTTCAGGAGTCGTTTCAGCATTTTTCGGCTGGGGTAGTAGCCGAATGCGCTTTCGGTGAGCTCGAAGAGTCGTTCGCGGTTCGTGTCGTGGGTAAGGTGCGTGTCGCGTTCATCCGTGATTGGCGGCATGCCAGTGCTCCTTATGAGTTCGGGTCGATATGGACGAAACTATTATTATTTTACAATAATTATATAAATAATGCAAGTTTCGTGGCATGAATAATGGCATTAACGCAGCCCAACCGCTGATCATGCATATCGACCTCAATAGCTGCTTCGCGACGGTAGAGCAGCAGGCGCGTGTGCGACTACGGGGCAGGCCGGTAGCCGTAGTGAACCGGCGCACCGACCAGACCATGATAGTAACGTGCAGCTACGAGGCCAAAGCCGCTGGGGTGACGCTTGGCATGAAGCTGCGGGACGCGCGTAAACTGTGCCCTGGGCTTGTGGGCGTGGAGAGCGACCCGCCGAAGTACCGTTACGTGTACCATAAGCTGCTCGACATAATGAACGACTATTCGGCGCACGTGACCATGAAAAGCATCGACGAGGGCGTGATCGATTTTACGCAGGCTCCGGACGCCATACGGAACCGCGGCCTGGAATCGATCGGCCGCGAAATAAAGCAGCGGCTGCGCAGTGAGATAGGCGTGGCGATGCGCTGCAACGTGGGAATCGCCACCAACCGCTTTTTGGCGAAGACGGCCGCCAGCCTGCATAAGCCGGACGGCATGGACGTCATTTCGCACGAGAATCTGCGCGACGTGCTCGGTACGCTCAAGTTGACGGATCTTACGGGCATTGCCGAGCGCAACCAACACCGGTTGCAGAGCGTCGGGATCATGACGCCGCTGGATTTTTTGGACGCGACACCGAAAGTGCTGCACGACAGCGTGTTCAAGAGCATTAACGGCGAGCAGTGGCACCAGCGCCTGCGCGGTTGGGAGGTGGACGACGTGACGACCGAAACCAAGCGGGTGGGGCGGCAGTACGTGCTCGATAATTTCAACCTGTCGTTCGACGAAATACTGATGCGGCTGCACCACCTGTGCGAATCGGTAGGGTGGCGCATGCGCAAGCAGGGACTCAGTGCTCGGGGCGTGTACGTGGGGGCGCATACGTTCGGGCCGGGCGGGCCGTGGCGCAAAGGCGCGCGGTGGCATGCCATGCACGTGTCGGACACGCCGTTTTTCAGCGACGCGACCATCTATTCCATTGCCCGCAAGCTGTTTGTGAACGCGCCACCCGATATCCGTGACATCAACGTGCACTGCTATCTGCTGGAGCGCGGCGAACGGTCGCAACTGAGTTTGTTCGCGGATGAGTTGGCGCGCGAACGCATGGTAACGAGCGCGATCGACGAGATCAACGACCGCTACGGCGAGCACACGCTGCACGCGGCGAACACGCTGAAGACGAGTCCCTTCGTGAAGACCAAAATACCCTTCGGCAGTACCCGCTACTTGTAAAACGCTAACGGTAGCCTCATACTAAGCATGATAGGAAAAACGAATGGCACGATTACCACAACCTGGCAGCGATAACGGCACATGGGGCGACATCCTCAATGACTATTTGTCGCAAACGCTCAAACCTGACGGCTCGCTGAAGCAGAACGTGGTGACGAACGACGCGATCGCCGACAACGCGGTGAACGCGGCTGCCATACAAGACGGTAGCATAACGGAAGCTCAGCTGAGCGGCGCGGTGCAAACCAAGCTGAACGCGGCGGGCGGTACCCCCGCATGGGCGGATATCACGAACAAGCCGGCGGTCATAGGCGCGGGCGCCGACCAAGCCGCGGCACGGGCGGCCATAGGCGCCGGTACGAGCAACCTCGCTTTGGGAACGACGAGCGCCACTGCCAAGGCAGGCGATTACGTGCCGACGAAAGCGGAGGTAGGGCTTGGCAACGTCGACAACACGAGCGACGCAAACAAGCCGGTGTCTTCGGCGGTCCAGGCGGCATTGGACGACAAGCCGGACATGCCGACAGGCACTCCTGACGGTACGAAATTCTTACGCGACGACAACAGCTGGCAACCGGTCCCATCGGCGGTTTCCGGAGGCGGTTCGGTATCAGGGTTCCCGTTGAGAAGGGCTGGCGAGACGATCGTCGCCTCGCCGCAGGAACTAGCGAACGCGTTCGCGTCGTCGACCGCGCCTACTGGCACGAAAACCATAGTGTTGGCTGAATCCTGGGACAAGCCTGGCATTTTGAAGCACATTTGGATCGCGTGCGGTAACACGGCGGACGCCGACGGGTTTTTGGAGCAAGGCGGGGTGATTCGTATTTATACCGATGACGCCACGGCGCCTGCGGTATCGATGACGCTCGGCGATTTTTTCATTCTTGCGAACCATTCCGACGTGTACGCGACGCCACGAGTGGGGCGTACGAGCAGGGGTGGCGGTGACCAGTCATCGGCATATCGCTACCTCCATATGCCGTTCCAAAAATACCTTCGCGTCGAAGTCGAGAACACGACGGGCAGCGACACGGTGTTCTATGGCCAAGCCGACTACTCGCTTATCGATTCGTTCGCCGACCTTGGCGATCAGCAGCTGGCATACGGCATCGTCGGCCAGCGCGTAGCCAACCAGCCCGTCCGAACGCCGGTGACCATTTGCGACATGAACGGCTCCGGTCAGATCGAATCGTTTTGGCTGAGCTTTTCGGGCGCGGACCTCGGTGACAGCGGCGTGCTCGAAGGCAACATAGAAATCTTCATCGACGGCGAAGAGTTTCCGTCATGGTGGGCATCCGGAACGGAAGACGCGTTCAACGGTGGGTGGTACACCATGCCGGTGGGCGGGTACCCAGCGGGCAGGGCAGGTAATTCCGACCAAGGTGGCCAAAACTCAACGCTGTACCGGTTCTTCGTCGACGACCCGATTTTCTTCTCGAGCCATCTCAAGGTGGTCATGTGGCCAGGGCAACCTCGCCAAGCGAGCGTGGTGTCGGCAACGGTCGACTACGCCGGCTACGTGGGCGTATGGACGAATACGCCTGTCACGCCGAACTATCAGGCCGTCGATGCGGTCGCGACGCCGATCAGCGACGACCAGATGAACCAGGCGGCTGGCGCGATCAATGGTACCGATTGGAATCAAGCGGGCGACCGTACGCAGGCAACTGCGACAGGGTCGTCGTTCGTGACCGCCTATGGCAGCGCGAACTCGGACGAAGACGTGCGGGTGGCACGGAAGAACGTTTCGTTGCCCGCTAATTACTGGTTGGAGACACGGTTGCGTATTACCGACGCCAGCCACGACGAACAGCAGGCACATCTCATCATGCTCGGCGCTTCGCCTGACCCATACTTCGGCTCGGCGGTGCATATACAGCTGTATCGTCACCACGCCGACAGCTGGACGCTCAACGTGCGCGACGATTTCGCGACCGCGTTCGTCGTGAACGTAGGAAGCGGCCGCGACCTGACCAACCGGTGGGTACGGTTAGCGTTCAAAAAGGTCGGTTCACGGGTGACCGCGTACTATTCAATGAACCCCACCCCGGCCGCATGGATCCCCATCGGCTCATGGATAGCGTCGAAAACGGACCCGGCGTTCGGCGTTGGTACCTGGACGGCCGCTGCCGAATTCGACTACCTGGTCGCTAGGCCGCTCAAAACCGTTACGAGCTAAATCGTTCGGCTGATTGCCGGATGGATGAAATAAGATATACTTGTGCATATGAAAACCATGAGCGGATTCACGATAGTCGAATTGCTGATCGTGGTGACGGTCATGGGCATACTCGGGGCGGTAGTGTTCGTCGCGTTCAACGGAGTGCAAGACGGTGCCCGTGCGACGAAGGTAATCAGCGCGGTCGACATGATCGAAAAGGGGCTGCGCATGTACGTCGCCGAACACGGCCACTACCCCATACCCACCGACATTACGACGCCGCACAATAACACATTCCTTTGCGTGCAGCCGACGTCTGGCGGCTGGCCGCTCGCCGATAACCTGTCGGCGTCGCAATGTTCTTCGCCGTCCTCCGACCCGGATGCTAGCCAGTATGCGTACAGCCAGGCGGTGATTACCGCGCTCAAAACGAAACTCGGCTCGATACCCGACACGAGCGATATCGTTATTTCGGATGGAGGTCATTCGTTACGTGGCGTGATGTACACGTACATGAGCGGGCCCGTGGCCGAACTTGGATATCCACAAGGACTGGCCTACCTTATGTACTACATGCGTGGGGAGCAAACGTGCGGCCGCGGCGTCGGCGGGGTGGATACGTTCGGGTCGTTGACCGCGACTCTTTGCATGATAACGCTCGATTGACCTATGCGTTATAATTCGATTATGCAAAGCAAAAGCGGCTTCACGATCGTAGAACTGCTCGTCGTCGTGGTCGTCATGGGCATTTTGTCGGCCGTCGCTCTCGTGGCCTTCAACGGCATTCAGCAGCAGGCCAGGGAAAGCCAACTTTTGGCTGGCATCGACGCACTCGAAAAAGGGCTGCGCATGTACGAATTCAAGAACGGACATTTTCCTGATCTGACAGACGTGGTACCGGGCGATGACTTTACCGCCGCCTGCGTGCAGCCAACGGCAGGCGGTTGGCCTGCCACCGAAGGATTGACCTCGTCGCAGTGTTACAACTTATCGAGCGGGGGCGAAATTGGGTATAGCACCGTTCTGCGCGACGCCCTGCTTACGGTGACGAGCGGCATTCCGGACACGAGCGGCATGGTCTCCTCGATACCAGGGTTGTTGTCGGCACGAGGAATCATTTACCAGTATTGGAGCGAAGACCGCGTTGGCCTGGTGTATTTCATACCGAGCGACAAAACGTGCGGCAGGGGAAAGGTGAACATAAATCTCGGCAGTTTGCTTCAGTGCTTCGTGGAACTGAGGGGCGTTTGAACCGATCCCGCAACCGGCTGCGTTTCGCTTCGCATTGGTATAAAATCAAGTCATGAACAAGCGAGTGTTGCTCATCATGGCGACGATAGGCGGGGCGATAGGTAGCTACGTGCCAATTCTTTTTGGTGACAGCGAGCTGCTGGACGGCTGGAGTATCCTAGGCGGCGTCGTTGGCGGTCTAGCGGGAATCTGGCTGGGCGTAAAGCTCTACAAAAGGCTGGGATGACCCGGTACGTTGTTGGAGTGAGCGGAGGTGTGGACTCTGTCGTGCTGCTGAGCATGGCAGTCGAGTCGTATGGTGCCGACCGGCTGGTCGTAGCACATTTTGATCATGGTATCCGGCCGAACTCCGCAGACGACATGCGGTTCGTGCGTGCGCTCGCGAAACAATACGGTGTACTGTTCGAGACGAAGCGCGAAGATCTAGGCGCTAAAGCCAGCGAAGAAGTGGCGCGTGATCGCCGGTACGCGTTCCTGCGCGACGTCGCGAACAAACACGAGGCAACAATCATGACCGCTCATCATGCCGACGACGCGATCGAAACGATGGCGATCAATCTGGTTCGTGGCACGGGGTGGCGTGGCATAGCCGTGCTTGATAACGATGAGGTTGCGCGACCGCTTCTTGACCGTACGAAATCAGATTTAATCGCGTACGCCCGACGACGCGGCTTGTCGTGGCGCGAAGACGAAACGAATGCCGACACGAAATATTTGCGTAATGCGTTGCGACAGAAACTGAAGAATTTCGATGCTGACAGCCAAGAATTGTTGCACGGTTATCGCAAGCGCCAATTGTTTCTCAAAAGGGAAATCGAGGCCGAAGCGGCTGCCATTGTTGGAACAGCTCCCTACTCGCGGTACATGCTGACAAGCGCCGGCGACAGCGCGGCGACGGAACTGCTGAGAATGATTTTCGTGAACGAAACGGGACTAGCTCCAACGAGGCCGCAGCTCGCGCGCGCACTCCTTGCAGTAAAGACCTACATGCCAGCAAAAAGATTCGAGGTCATGCGCGGCGTAAAACTGCGGTTCATGCGCACGACATTTGTTGTCGAGGTTGCCCCGCCAGTGCTATCATAATAAGAGTGGGAATTCGAACTGCACGAGTGATTGAAAGGAATCGTTACTGATAATTATGGCTACGAAAAGCAAACCTCCGAAAAACAAAATCTCCAACTGGGCCCGCCTCGGTCTGTTCTGGGCGATCATCATCATGGCCGGCCTGACGATCTTCGCGATCGTTTCGCCGCAAGAAAAGCTCAAAGACGTGCCGATATCGCAGGTGATCGAACGGGCAAACAAGGGCGATATCAAGAAGATCGAAATCCAGGGCAACGACGTGCGGGTCACTCCGAAAGGCCAGGAAAAAGCCACCGAACGCTCGATGAAAGAAGGCGGCAGCAGCATTTACGAACAGGGTCTCAAGCAAGGTACTCCTACCGAAGTCGACGTGAAACCGCCGTCGCAAACAGGCGAGACGCTGTGGAACCTTGCGATCATCATCATTCCTGTCGTCTTGATCGCGGCGTTCTTCATGTTCATGATGCGCCAGGCACAGGGCCAAAACAATCAGGCCCTCGGATTTGGCAAGTCCAAGGCCAAGCTGTATGGTCTCGACAAAGAAAAGGTCGTGTTCGATGACATCGCCGGCAATGACGCTGCCAAGCAGGATCTCGAAGAAGTTGTCGACTTCTTGAAACACCCAAAGAAATACCAGGAAGTCGGCGCGAAGATTCCGAAGGGCGTGCTGCTTGTTGGTAGTCCTGGTACCGGTAAGACCATGCTTGCCCGCGCGGTGGCTGGCGAAGCGAACGTGCCATTCTTCAGTATTTCCGGTTCCGAATTCGTGGAAATGTTCGTCGGTGTCGGCGCGAGCCGTGTCCGCGATTTGTTCGCCAAAGCAAAAAAGAACGCTCCGGCGATCATCTTCATTGACGAGATCGACGCCGTCGGTCGCAAGCGCGGCAGCGGCATGGGTGGCGGTCATGACGAGCGCGAACAGACCCTGAACCAGATTCTCGTTGAAATGGACGGGTTCGAAACCGGTACGAACGTGATCGTGCTGGCAGCGACCAACCGCGCTGACGTTCTTGACCCTGCACTGCTTCGTCCGGGCCGGTTCGACCGCCGCACGAACATCATGTTGCCGGAGCGCAAGGACCGCGAGGCGATTTTGAAGGTTCACTTCAAGAACAAGCCGACTGACAACACGGTCGACCTCGACAAGCTTGCCGCCAAGACTGCCGGCTCGTCCGGTGCCGACCTCGCGAATATCGCCAATGAGGCGGCGATCATCGCGGCTCGCGACAACCGCAAGAAGATTTCCAATGCCGATCTGACCGAGGCGTTCGAGAAGGTTGCGATCGGTCCTGAACGCAAAGCCAAGGTCATGAGCGAGAAGGAAAAGGAACTGACCGCGTACCACGAAGCCGGCCATGCGATCGTCGGCCACGTGCTGCCCGACAGCGACCCGGTACACAAGGTAACGATCATTCCTCGTGGCGGCACCGGCGGCGTTACTTGGTTCCTTCCTCCAGAAGACAAGAGCTATACGAACGTGTACGAATTCAAGGACATATTGGCACGTGCCATGGGTGGCCGTATCGCCGAAAAGATTATCTACGGCGCCGATGGCATTACGACTGGCGCAGGCAGCGATTTGCGCAAGGCGACCGAAATCGCCCGTGACATGATCATCGAGCAAGGCATGGGTACCAAGCTGCGCGACCAAGTCTTCCATGAGGACAACGGCGGCATGGTATTCGACAAAATCACGCACGAGCGCCCATACAGCGATGACACCGCGAAAGAAATCGACCGCGAAGTCGAGTCGCTCATCAAGGAAGCCGCTCGTCGCGCCGAAATCGTGCTGACGCAAAACCGCAAGAGCCTTGACGTGCTCGCGAAAGCTTTGTTGGTCGAAGAGACCATCGATGACGCCAACGTCGAAAAACTGCTCAAAGACGCCAAACTGCCAAAGGAAGCGAAGCTATACACCTAACGTGTAAAGCCGAAAACCCATGGGACGAGTCAGCAGCGTCGTGGCCCGCGCGAACAAGCGGCTTTCGATACAACTAGCCGCCGCCTTGCTTGCGGGCTCGTCGTTGCTCTCTCTACTGCTCGGGTTCTTCCGCGATCGCTTACTGAACAGCGCGTACCTTCCGAACGAAGCGGCGGGCTTGCCGGGGTATCCGCCGGGAATCGATGCTTATACCGCTGCGTTCACGGTGCCGGATTTCATGTTCTTC
>JALRBE010000043.1 GCA_023262335.1 Candidatus Saccharimonadia bacterium
ACAGCCCTTCCGGACTGATGACCATTTGCTCGCTCAAGTGCGTCGGGATGCCATCGAACGTACCGCACCCCCATTGGCTAAAAGCGAACTTTTCGCCTGTAGAGGTCAGTACGCCGTGACTCCCCTGCGCGCCGCCGCGTTTGATGACGGTGTGGGCACGCCGGGCCTTCGCCACGGCGTGCACCACGCCGCCCTTTCCGCCGTCACCAGGACCAAGGTCGGTGACGACGTAGACTTTGTCTGTCATAACGTTCCTTTCTTGGTCGAAGGTTTCGTGCTACAGCCAGTCTGGACCGACGGTCGCATCGGCCGTCTCTTCGGTTTCGACGAGCTCGGGCACGTCACCCGGGTCCATCGGCCACAGGTCGGTCTTCTTTTCGAAGACGTCCCCGGCCTTCGGACCCTTGCCGAACGCGTCGAGCGCCGCCTGGGCACCGATGGGGATGTTGGCAACGCTCCGCACGATAGCTTCGCGGTCGCGCTCATCCACTTCGTTGTCGCTCAGGAACGCGTCCAGCGACCGCAGCGTCAGGGTGCCTTCGGTCAAACCGATGATAGCGGCTTGTACCTGGGGCAACAGCCCGATGTGCGGCAACCGGACGATCCTGCGCGGATCGATGACCGACGGCCAGAACGCTTCCGTGTCCAGACGATTGCCAACGACAAGAACGAACGCGTGCGCCCGCTTCAGAAGGTCTTTGACGACCTTCTTGGTGGACGGCAGGTCCTTCTTGTCGATGGGGTGACCGTTTTCGGCCGCCTTGTCGTAGACGTCCTTCCCGAACACCCGCTCGAGTTCGCCGCGGATCAAGTAGTCCCGCGCCGGTTCGTCGGTGATCGTGAAATCATAGCCCTTCAGGCCGATGCGATTGACGTACGCGGCGGTCAGGTAGGCCCCGGCGAACAGCCCGTACTGCGGGTCTTCGCCGCCGTTGCCAGCGCCGCCGCCTTCCGGCACCATCAGCGTCAGCTGATGCACCAGCTTGTCGGCGGTCATCTCGAACTGCGGCCGGCACAGTACGAACCTGTCCATGCAGTCGCCGAAAATACCGATCGCCATGTGGGGATCTTTCTCCGGCAGCATGCGGCTGGCCAGGTCGTAGGTATCCGGCAAAATGCGGAGCGCCTCTTCGACGTTCCGTCCCATGGAGCCGGTCGTATCCAAACGGATCTCGATCGGCACCGGCAACCCCACCGTGACCCTGAAGAGCCCGTCGGACCGCTGTTCGAACCGAACGAGCGACCGACGGACGGCTTCGAAGCCGGCGGGATCGACGAGCGGATGGAGCTTGCCGGTGCTGTATGCCTTTTCCTGCGCTTGCCGCGTGGCACTGCCCCGCGTCGGCACGTACGTCCGGTGCGCGGAGCTGTACGTGTCGCGGGTCAGCTTGTCGTATCCCATGAGGGTTCCTTTCTTCGGTGCCGCTATGCAAGCGGCAAGGTCGTGAACGGATGGAACTGATTGCCGTACTCCGCCCGGACGAGTTCGTAGAACACGTCGTGGGCGTTTGACGCGTCGGACTCGCACCCTCGCATGAACTGCCGAAGCAGCGATACGTATGGTTCGTGCCCGTCATATGGCCACGTTTCCGTCGCTACGTCGCCGCCGATCGCCTCGAACGCGGCCGAAGCCGCGCCCGCAATGTCGGTTACGGCGAACTCGGCTGGTACCACGCCAGGAAAAATCCTGGCTGCCGACCAGTCGAGCGTGACCGCGTAGTGCTGTTCGGGATCGAGCAGCACGTTGCGTGCCGACAGCGCCTGGTTAAGGACGCCCTCGCCATGCGTGAAATTGAGCAGCTTGAGCAGCCGGCCCATGATCCACGCGCTCGTTTCGGGATCGATTCGTAACCGATCCTTCCGAACGACGTTCGCCAAGGGAAGCACGCGCAAGATGTCGTCCACGTCGGTCAGCGACAACACGTTGACCCGCCGTCCGCCTTGTTCGTGCGAGACGAACGATTCGACGAGCGCCGGGTACAAACGGTCATGATGCAACCGTTTGCGTTCGTGGGTTTTGGCGTACTCGGCGTCATAGGCGTCGGCCGATTCCTTGAACCGGTCCAATAAAAACGCTCCTCGGTCGAGCCCGCCGTTGTCGGCTTTGGTCGCCGCCACTTGCAGCAAATAACTGCGTTTGGCAAGACCGTCACCGTCGTTAGCCATATACAACCTGTACGCTGGCGCGGAGGCCACCATGGCCGTCACGTCGTACGTACCTGCCGTGCCGTCCAGCAACATAAGTCACCTACTTTCGCTTTGAACTGGATTGTTAAGGTCCGTTTGGGCAGATGCTTTTATCGGTACGACGATGTTCTTCCACCGCGTGTGCGTCAGTCAGGATGCCCGTTCAACGTGGTGCGACCTGCTTCGCGTCTACCTAGTGTCAATTTAACACTAAGTAACGCGTCAGTACATAGTTTGTGTAAATATTACAATAACTAACACTTTTCATTTTGTCATAAAAAACAAAGCGCCGTCGTGCGACGACACTGTATTCGTACTCGATTGTCTAGGCTTGCGGATCGTTCAGCAAGTTCGGCGCGAATGCCGCTTGTTCAAGCAAGTCTTTGCCTGTGAACCGCTGCCGTTCCGGGAATTCCACCCACTGGCCGCCGTCCGGCGATTCGTCTGGCGCATCCGGATATACCATGCGCCGCCAGCTCAGCTTGTCACGTACGTCGCTCGGGTCGTGCGGGTTCACGCGAGTGTAGTGCAGAATGCTGCAATTGCGAATCGTGTACGCCGGATCGCGATCTTTGGCCTCCCACTGCTCCGGCAACAGCCGCTCAATGCCGTAGCCGGCCACGTTGATGAAGTCACCATGCGAGACCACGATCACGCGCTTGCCTGCGTCTTCGCGGTGTAACGTTCCCTGAAAATCTCGGAACCGCCCGTACACGTCGGGCATGCTTTCGCCGCCGTCAAAACGTACGTACCAGGGGGTCGCTTCGTGCAGCTTGTTCGTGAGCGGGAACTGCGAACGCTGCTCGGCACGCGGCACGATACCATACACGCCCCAGCTGCGTTCCACCACGCGGTCGTCGACCGTCCATCCGCCGACGTCTTCGCCGCCTATATACGCCGCCGTTTCGCGGGTGCGCAAAAAGGGCGAAAGGTACTTGCCGTCGAACGACGCCACGCCGCCCAAATTGTCGTCGAGCCACTGCTTGGCTGCCTTTGCTTGCCCGATTCCTTTTGGCGACAATCGCTGCTGCCAGTCGGGCCGGTCGTTAATAAGCTCCGCGCTCGGATGCGGTGTTTCGGAGCGGTCGGCTTTTTGTATGATGTTCGCTTCGGACTGGCCGTGGCGGACGAACACGAGATCGTTAGGCATCGACATGATGGCACCATTGTAGCATTTTTCGTCCTTTTGGACTCATCAGCGTATTTACGCAAATACGGAAATGCTGGGGCATGACAAGCGAATAAACGCTTGCCATGCCCCGTTGGTAACGAATCAGCCGTTGCTGATACGGCTGGCGACCACGATGATCGCGCCGGGCTCGACGGGAGCCGACAGATCGTTGACGATCGCGCCGTTGACCGACACCGACTGCCCCTTGGGGAGCGGCACCTCGACGCCTGCCCGTGCCAAGCACTGGGCGATGGTCGTCGGTCCTTCGATCCGGACGTCCTGCTGGTCATCGCCGAAGCGGCTGACGCTGACGATACCCGCAAAGGCCTCGTCGACCGACTTGTTCAGGTTGATATCCGACATTTTCTTCTCCTCTTACTGGACCGGCCGGCTGTTGCCGACCAGAAACTGGGTGGTTTTCAAATGAACGTTCAAACTCGGCTTCGACGCGATTCCCCTGGCAAAATGCGTCAGGTTCGCGACGATATGCCCGGCGAGCACCGTTGGCGGATGAATGACCGTTCGCGCTGCGCACGGCAGCGGAGCGGCGTCTTCGTCCGGAAACAGCGTCGCCTCGTACGCGTCGATCTCGTCGACGTCGGAAGGATTCAGCGCGTACAGCCCGAAAGCTTCCCCGCCGATCCTGCCGTCCATGTACAGCGGCACGTCCACGTTGAAACGCACGGCATCCCAAATGGCATGACGGCTCTTCATGGAGTCGACGCCGCTGATGACCACACCGTCAAGAGCCGTGCCTTCCGACACGAACTCGTTGTGTGGCACGACACGGCACTGTACTTCTTGCCGTTCGGCGAAGGCGCGTACCGCGTCCACTTTGCTCATGCCGATATCGCTGGTGCGATACAACAATTGCGCCGGGATGTTGTGCGGTTCGACGTCGTCGCGGTCCCATACGTGGATCTCGTGCACGCCCAATTTCATGAGCGGGAACAAGACCGCCGAACCTATGCCGCCCGCGCCGATGACGTGAACGGGATAGATCCAACTCTTGGGATCGAAGATGTCGGTCTGATTGCTATAATCAGCCTTCATCGTTCGATCACGAACTCTTCGGCCACGACGGTTCCGACGGGGTCGGTGCGTTGTGGCCGGTTAGCCTTCCACGGCATGCCTACCCTGCCGAGCCCCTTGACCTTGGCGGCCATTTGGGCCTTGCAGTGGTTTTCGGCCGCGTCGTCCTGCTTGAGTTCCACGAGCACCCGGACGGGGCTCGACACGCGGAACGGCCGGAAGATATCCAGCCGCGTCTCGTGCTCGCCGCGCTTGTTGGTGACCATGCTGACCACCCATCCGGAATCGTAGTTCTCGATGTTGGCGAGATCGATTCCGGACATGTAGGCCGGCATGTTCACGTGCGAGTGCCACTGGAACCGGACGGATCCGATATCCACGCCGGCACTGCGCATTTCGAACAAACGGCGATGCATCACTTCTTCGGTGATGGTCACATGCACCGGACCGACGGTCTGCTCGAAGATGAAGACTTTTTCGAGCCTCATCGTCGCGCCGCCATACGGCCGGGTGATCACGCCGAAACCGTTGATTTCCTCGGGACACAGCTGGACGTACGTCTGCAGCTCGGTCCACACGTCCTGCGGAACCAGCAGTACCGGTTCCGAGGCAAAGCCATAGTCAGGTTCATGCATCGTGCATCTGCCCTTTCACTTTTTTGAACGCTTCGGGAATCTTGTACAGGTCATCGTCATTGACGGAATTCAGGCACGCGACGGCAAGCTCGACCGCCTGCAGGTACTGGCCTTTTGCGACCAGTTCGCCGATGGTGTAGTCGTTGCTGCCAAAGCAGTACCCACCATCCCTGTAGGCATAGTCGGGGTATTCGCCCCTCTCCCACTTCTTGCGCCTGCCGGTTCGCAGTTCCTTGAGCACGAGCGTGTAGTGATTCGGGCTCAATCTGATTTCCCAATCGCCACGGTCGTACACGTCGCCGCAAAACGCGATGCGGGCGCTGACCAGAATGCTCACGCAATCCTCGAACTGACGGACTTTCTTGACGCCGGTGATCTCGCGGATCCTTGCGAATTCCGCGTCGAACACGCTCGTGTCGTCGTTTTGCATCATAGCTTCCCGCTGAGCCAAAAGCTCCTCGGTTTGCCTTAAAGCGACGGTCGCGTCCTTGCGCCATCGTTGCAGCTCTTTGATTTTCTCGGAGAGTTCGGTCAGTTGCGCGGTCAGCGAGTCCACCGATTCGCGCTCGGTCCGCTGTTTTTCACGCAGCGTATCGAGTGATTTCTCGCCGCGCAAGCCCGCGTACACGGCCTTCGCTCCCTCGAAATCGTCGGCGAACATATGGTCTCGCCACTTGCCGCCGTCAGCTTCACGGAGCAGCGTCAAGTCCGCGTCGGAATCGTGCTGCTGCGCATATAAGCGCGCCTGTCGATGCCGCTCGGCAACAGCCTCCGCCTCCAAGCGTTTGCGCTTGGCGCGTCGCCAACTGGCTATATAAAACGGCCAGCCAACAGGGAATGCCGTGACCACGACCATTGGTTTCGGAATGAAATGCACCAATGGAATCGGCGTGACCGTATACAAACTAGCGCAGTCGAATGCCCACGTAATGACAACGATAAGGAAGAGCGTCGTCGATACGATAGCCAGGCCCGCCAAGGCATACAAAACATGTTCCATGCTCCACCTCCTAAAAGGTAGTCGGTTTCGTTACCATGCTGTTAAAAAACAAAACGGCGCGTTAGCTACCGTTGCCTAATTACCATACCGTTTTATGTAATAATTGTCAATTATAACGGAGATATTTTAATTAGTGTTGACTATACACTAAGTATGAAGTACTATGAGTATAGAAAGTGTTAATACGACACTATTAAGCAAAGGAGAATTGCAATGGAATCATTCAATAAGAAAGCGCTCATCATCGTCGACATGGAACGCGGCTTCATGCCAGCGAGCGAGGGCGAGCGACTCGGGCTACGAGGCTTCGGCGAACTTGGCGTTACAGGCGGCGAGCTTATTATCCCTGGCGCAAACCAACTCACCGATGAATACGTGCACCAGAATCTTCCTATCGCGGCGACATTCGACTACCACCCTGAAGAAACGGCGCATTTTTCGGACAACCCGAACTACGTAAATACTTGGCCAAAGCACTGCGTTGGCGGTACGCTTGGCGCTGAATTGCACCCCGACCTGCGGATCGCGAAACGACCAGAACTCGCAACCCGCTTCATAAAGGGCGACACGCCGTGCGACTCACCCGAAGACGACACGAGCTACACCGGCGCACTCGCCTACGACCCGCAGACCGGCACCTACCTACCCGACTGGCTTCGCGAACAAAATGTTACCGAAGTCGACGTCATTGGACTTGCGAAAGGAGATGGTGGCGAACACAAGCTATGTGTTGATTCTACTGCCGTTGACCTGCACAATGATGGTTTCAGGGTAAATCTCGTGTCTGACGTATCGGAATTTGTCGACCAAAATAATCGCGAAGTATTTGCGCGGAATATGGGCGCGATCGGCATCAATCTCATAACGCTACGTGAAGCACTCGCTGCACTGACACCTACGGAGGCATAGCCATGACGGAGTTCACGCCTAATCTCAGTCGCGACATTGATTATTACAAAGTAACCATGGGCCAGGTCATATTCGAAAAGCACCGGGACGCGCAGGTCACCTTTACGCTCAAAAACCGCGCCAACAAGCAACCGCTCAGCGAATACGTTACGCCCGAGGCGCTGCAAGAACGCCTGGACCGCATTCGCGAACAAGGCTTCACGGCCGAAGAAATCGCCTACTACGGAAGCATTCTGGCACAGAACGGCAAGGCACAGTTCACGCCCGAATATTTAGAGCATTTGGCAAACCTTACGTTACCAGAAATAGAGGTGCGCGTTAATCCTGAATCAGGTGAACTCGATGTTGATCCAACCGGAGACTGGGTGGACGTGACCTTCTGGGAAACGGTGGTGATGAGCCAAACGAACGAATTGTATTACGAACAGCTCATGGAATCGAAAGGCCTGAAGCTCCAAGACTTGTATGACGAGGGTGACCGCCGCTTGAATGAAAAAATCGAAAAGCTGCGCGCCTACCCGGGTATCAAGTTCGCCGATTTTGGCACTAGGCGTCGCTTCAGCGCCGACTGGCACGAGCATGTGGTGAGCCGCCTAGTCAACGAACTTCCTGACCAATTCATCGGGACGAGCAATCCGTGGTTCGCTTACAAGTACGGTATCAAACCTATCGGAACCTTCGCGCACGAAATGCCGATGGTCTACGCAGGCCTGGCTGACGCCGGAGGTCGCAACCCGATGGACGGCCACGGCGAGATGCTCGAAGACTGGGACGACGTATACGACGGCGGGCTTTCGACCGCGCTTTCGGACACTTTCACCAGCGAGTTCTTCTTTGCCGAGTTCACGCCCGAACAGGCGCGAAAATGGAACGGACTACGGCATGATTCTGGCGATCCGATAGCATTCGGCGAACGCGCCATCGAATTTTACGAGCAAAACGGGGTTGACCCAACCACGAAGACAATCGTGTTCAGTGACGGCTTGAACGTCGACGAGATCATACGGCTGTACGAGCACTTCGAAGGCCGCGTGAACGTACTGTTCGGGTGGGGCACGAACCTCATGAACGACCTTGGGCTTCCGGCGAACAACTTCGTCATGAAGGCAACTTGCGTGAACGACACTCCGACGGTCAAGTTGAGTGACAACGAAGGCAAGCACACCGGCCCGCAGGAACAAGTCGACCGATACGTCGATTTGAAAGACGAACGCATAGCACTAGGCCACGGAGCGCTCGCCCGAACGGTAACGGTATGAGCCGGGAACTATACGAAGCCACGGCGCGGACGGTCGCGATGGAAACGTACCCGGGCTACCCCGCGCGGCGACTTATGATAGAAGACGCCGACGAGCTTGACGACTTGACATTGCCCGACGGCGAATGGTCGACGGGCGTCACCACGTTCCCGACGGACGAGCAGCAAAAAGAACTGGCTGCCCAAGGCTATGAACTCGACCGATTCGGCCGACCGCTCCACCCATGGCTGCGCGACATGCTAAAAAGCCCCGAAGTCGGCGTAGTGACAGGACTCGGCGAATATTGGAACTGGGGACCGAACCGGACTGCCGACCCAATAATCATCACGGACGAAGCGCAGCCAAAAATACTGCTGATACGACGGAGCGACACTGGCAAATGGGCACTGCCCGGCGGTTACCTCGATCCGGGCGAAACCGGCGAACAAGCTGCCGTACGTGAAGCCGCCGAAGAAACGGGCGTCGCTTTGTATGGAACGCCCTGGCCCGTGTACGAGGGCGGGGTTGCCGACGCGCGGACGACAGCCCACGCTTGGGCGGAAACTTCAGCGCT
>JALRBE010000044.1 GCA_023262335.1 Candidatus Saccharimonadia bacterium
CAACATGTAACAAACGAACGGATAACCCGGCCTCGAGGTCGGCGCGCCGACGGTCGACGGTATGCCCGGACCGCTCGTGGGATTGCCGCTGCGATCGAACACCGTGTTCGAACCGTTCGCCACGCTGGCACATCCGGTTATGGTCGAAGCCAGTACGCCGTTGACGTACGCACAAGGATTGCTCGTGCTCGGCGCCGCGCCGACCGCAGGGTTGGCGGTATTCGAATAGAACTGCGTGACCTGCCACTGGGTCCGCTGCGACGACGTGATCGTGCTTGGGCGTTGGGAACCGAGCCATGTCGGCTCCTGCTGTACCGTGGTCCGCACCGTCACTGGACCGCCGGATGCCGGATCGGCAGTAATGCTCGGCAGCAAGTTGTAATTGTATGCCACCTCGGCGCAGGCCATCACGTTGCCCGGCGTGATCACCAAAAAGCCGCTCCAGGCCCCTGGCACGAACGAAACCGGACCGATGTCGCTGAACAGCACCCCATCAAAGCTGCCGTCACTGTTCTGACCGGTCACGTATGAACCGAACCACGGAATGATGTTATAACCCGCGGAACTGACCCGAACGTAGCGGCAAAACCGGCTTTCGGGCACATCGTACCCCGCTTGCAGCGACGAATCGATCGTGGCTGGCGGCGTCGACCACCTGCGTATGGTAGAAAATCCGTAAAAATCATAGTTGAGCGCGGCACCGCCGATCAACGCCGCTTCGGAGATGACGGCAAGCAGCGGGTTCACCGACGGATACGTCACGCGTTGCGGCGAAAGTGCCAGCGGCCTGGCGGCGGTGCCGTCGGATGACGTGCCGTCAAAATAACGGTTATACACGCTGACTTCGGTGGTACGGCCATGGTTGCCACCGCTCCATGCCGACGCGTTGAATCCTACCGTGTCGCCCGGATACACGTACATGTGCGTCGTCGGGTTCGAGGGCGTGTAGACCCTGCCGGTCAGGGCGTCGGTGCCATGAATATGCGTGCGGCCGCGCATGGCGAAGAACGTCGCCGAGGCGTCGTGCGTCATAGCCATGTTGCCAACCAGCGCCAAGGCAATAGCGACAGCCACATACCCGAGGTACCCGCTCATGCGAGGCAAAGGCCAGTCCCGGCCATTCCCGAATACGGTCGGCATTCTCATATCTACCGGCAATTGTAGCATAAAAGCATAAGGACAAACAGCAGTCAGAGCGGCCATTTGCGAGCGGCACGCCACCTGCTATACTCATGCGTAATGCCACAAAACGCTCATGGTTCGCCGTTCAAAAAATTCGACGTCATCGTCATTGTCATCACCGTGCTCAGTTTGGCGCTGACGGCCGGCGCGGTCATCATGAACAACGCGAACAACCGCGACTTCACTGGCCAGGCGGACGTCTCGATCGACATCAACGACAGCTCCCTTTCGGCCAAATCCATCACCGTGTCAAAAGGCACCACCGTCACCTGGACCAACAAAGGTACGCAGCCCCATAGCGTCATGCGCGAACACGACGACGACGACCACGCTCACGCCGCGACCACCCCCGACAACGTCGACCCCGAGGTATTCTCGAGCCCGGCGCTCGATCCGGGCGAAACCTACTCATTCACGTTCGAAGAGCCCGGCAAGACCGAGTACCACGACTCGCTTCACCCCTCTATCACCGGCTCGGTCACCGTCAAATAATTCAAAGCTGTCCGGTTGCGATACGAACGTTATCAAGTCGACCGGTCGTTGACCCAGAGAACAATGTCACGCCCCAATATATGCCGTTTGCCGACTCGGGCACGCCCGTATCCGCGACCGTTTGCACAAGCGAACCGTTCACGTACGCGCTGACATTCGTGCCGTTAACACCAAGTCCTATGCGCGCACCGACGACCCCCACGCCAGCCGCGCTTGTGTACAAGGTCGAAATGGTTCCGGCAACGTTCTTTTCAATCAGCAAGACTCCTGTCGTTCCAACGCTGACCCGATAATAATTGGACGCGTCGACATACCGCCCTACGCAACCCACACTGCTACCGTGCAGCGTGTCGTACAGCGCCTCGACGTAACCGTTCTTCACTCCGACGTTGAGCCTGGCGACTTTCGCCGACGCCGACGCAGCAGGCCCGAGCTTGCCAGCTATGATGCCAATGTTCGCGGACGAGACCCAGGTAAGCCCCGCGACGGAACCGCCGGCATAGTAGTTCGGTGCGACGCCGTTTATGGTGGCGACGTCCGCGGCGGTGAACGAGTCCGATACGAGAATGGGGTGCGCCGCGATCGGATAAATTTGCGTCGTGCCTATATAAATCTTCGTAACGGCCGTCGACCCGACGTACGCTGCCGTTACCGACATGGAGCCGATTCTGACACTCATGCGCTCACCATGTAAACGGTATTGGCATCATAGGTACCGAGCGCGTCGTATTGCGCCTGCGTGCCTGTCCACATGGTTAGCGCCGTTGCCGTGCCGTTCACCGAACCAGATACTTTCGCCCGCTGCAAGGCACTTCCGCCAATCACATGGAACGCCTTTGAGCCGCGATCGACCCGTTGCAGCAGGACGTTCGTCCCGACTGGTACGACAAGCTTTGAGGTACTCCCGCCAACCAAGGTCAAATCCACGTTCCCCGTGCCGTTCATAGTAAAGTCCGCCGTGACCGCCCATAGGGTCAGTGTTTCACCTGGCGTCAAATAGCTGGTAATGGTAGCGATTTCCGTTGCCCCGCCCGGCACGTAAACGGTGGGGAAATTATGCGTCGTTATGGTGGCCGCAGCTGCCGCTATCTGGCGAGTCAGCTGCGAAGTAACCGGTGCGTTGAACGTTTGGTTTTGCGTAAAGTTCGCCACGGCCGAGCCGCCGTCGGTCGCGAAGTAATTGCCGTTCGTGCCGCCGAACCAGTTGCCCCTGCCGATACCGATCGACGCGCCTGATACTCGTATCGAGAACGGCGAGACACCTCCTATGGCAGTCATGCCGGTGTTACCAAAGTGCGAGCGGTCGATCCGGGCCGTCGACGCGGAGGTAACATGAACGCCGTTCGAGAGTCCTTCGAAATGACACGTGTCAAAGCTGATGGACTGCGAGTTGTCCAGAAATACCGCGAGCTGCGCCTGCTGGAACGTGCTACCCACGAACGACCACGTATGCGGCGCCTTCGATGAAACGTAATATGGTGCACCGCCGCCAGGATTGGTCGTTGTCGTGGAGCCGTCGACCGAGGTGTCATACGTGCTCAGCTGGCGACACAACTTAAGATCGTAGCCGGCCGCTTGCGCCGACCCTGAACCGAACGCCTCGAGCATGCCGTTCCTGAACGTCACCTGGTTCACCTGACCGGATGCAAGCAACACGCATGACTGCGCCTGCGCCTTACGCCACAGCACGCAGTCTTCGAACGACAAGAATTGTATGGGATCAAGCGACGAATTGCCGCCGCCCTCAAGCCATATCGCCGCTTTCTCGAAGTTATATACCTGCACGCGCGTGAACTGCGCGTTCCACAAGCCTGACGCCGCGTCGCCACCGCTGCGCCGAGCATAAAAGTGCATGCCGTGCTGGTTCGCGTTTCCATGGCCCCAAAGCGAAATGTCTTCCATGCTCCAGTACTGGGTTATGCCATGATCGAGCAAAAAGACCGCGTCGTTCGTAGACCCCGAAGGTGGCTGAATGATCGATGCCTCCATGCCATCGCCGAACAGCTTGACGCGAGGCTTGACGATAAGCCCGTCGGCGCTATAGGTTCCTTTAGGAACGTATAGCGACCCGCCCGTCGTGCTGGCCGCGTTTATTGCGCTTTGAAAAGCAGCCGAGTCGTTCGTCGACCCATCTCCTATTGCGCCGAAATCTTTAACGTTCAAGATTTTGCTGTCATACACCCCTATCGCCTGCCGAGCGGCAGCTTGCGTCGAACCGGCCGCGATGACGGCAGGCTTGCTCGCGAGCGTGCTCCAATCACTGGTAGCATTGAGTTTTGCCTGCACCGCGGCGTCAAGCAACGTTTCCGTGACCGATCCGTCGGCAATGGCATTCGCGCTAACGGCGTTCGTCGCGATCTTTCCGGCAGTTATGGCGTTCGGAGCAATAGCGTCGTTCGTGACGCTGTTATCTTTGAGCAACCCATCAGGTTTATGGGATTGAGACAGATAATCATTAAGAATGTCTCCCCAATTGCCGTTATCGCCGCCAGGCTGTGGAAGCCTCGCCATTCGTACCTCTTGCCATTACGCCTATGTTTGGAGTAAGTATAAGGATTTCATCCGTGCAAAGTCAACTAGTAGTCCATAGGAGGCTCGATAATGCCGGAATTATGATGTACCCTGTAAGTATGCAAAAGAACCCCAAAGGCACTCCCCTCGCTCATCCGCAGGAACACGACGCGCTGCAGCTGACCGGCACGTACAAAAAAGCCGCAACCATAAGTGGAGCGGTCTTCGGCATTTGTGCCGTAGCATTGAACACCTTCGGTAGCGACGCAGCTGACAACCCGCTGTATGGTGTCGCTGGCCTGCTCGGCGCCGTCGCGTTCCTGGGCTTGTTGTTTTCGCTGATCGCCTTCCATGTAGCAACCAGTTATCCGGAAAGTCGCGATTCGTTCGGCAAAAAGTTGCTTCGCGTCATCGGCAAGTCGTTCCTATACGTCATTCTGCCAGGGATAATACTCACTGCCGTTCTCATGACTACCCTCCACCTCACGGGCGTCGCCAAATATTAAGCTGTCAGCAGCAGCGCCACGCTCGACGCGAATATCGTCAGTGCCATTACCACCGTCACGAATGATTCTCCGCGCCGCAACGCGATTTTCGATCCCACGTACGTGCCAGCGAACGCGCCCGCGAGGCCCACGAGCCCTAACCATACGCTCACGTACCCACCGATCAGCAGCGACACGAGCGTGACCGGCGACAAAACCGCCACGATCACCCGGCGCGTCGCCATGGTCTCGAGTTTGGTCGTGCCGAACAGCAAGGTCAGCACGTACACTGCCAAACTCCCCACGCCCCCGCTGAA
Organism: Candidatus Saccharimonadia bacterium; assembly: GCA_023262335.1. Taxonomy (GTDB): domain Bacteria; phylum Patescibacteriota; class Saccharimonadia; order Saccharimonadales; family Saccharimonadaceae; genus UBA2112. The sequence continues at coordinate 4,988 of JALRBE010000044.1, forward strand.
TATGCCCTGCAGGAACAGCACCACCGAATAGAGCGAATATCCGGCGACTTTGTGCCGGCGCGTCCGGCGCTTAGGTAGGCGTTTTTTGATGAACAACGTCGGCAGCAAGGCGATCATGAGTACCGCCAGCGCTATCTGGAATTCCCTGCTGCTTACGGCCGCGAACACGAGCGGCGTCACCAAGCCCACCAAAACGGCCACCGGGATCATCACCCTCGTTATGTCTTTTCGTATGTGCCCAGACTTCAAGAACGCGGCCAGTCCGCCGAAGTCACCGCCGAGACCGCTCAGCTTCGCGGTCGCCACGGCAGCCTGCGGTGGCAATCCGGTTGCTATGAACGTGGGAATCATGATCATGGCACCACCGCCCCCGCTCATCCCCGAAACCACGCCGGACACGAATCCGACGACTACAACGAACAGGGCGGGCAAAAGTTCCATAAGCACCATCATACCATTCGCGCCAAGTCAGGGTTCCGGGCTACCGTAGCCTCAAGCGGCAGTCTGCTGAGGATGCGTCACGAGGTTTACTACCATGCTCACCGCCCGCGAGCCGTACTGGCGAAGCGGCGGCGACGCTCGGAGCAAACGCGCCTTCGGCCGTGCGTCCTTTTCATTCGCGATTTTCGTCATGTAATACAGCGCGGCCAAGTACTTTTTTACCGTCGCGATGTCGTATCGTCGTAGTACCATGTCGCTGAGCATCTCGGCGTTCGTATACCCGAGGCTCCGCAACAAATCGGTCAGCTCTTCGCGCAGTGCGTCGAGCGCCTCATGGCACTCTTTGGCCGTTTTGGCTCGCTCCAACACCACCACGGCACGTGTCGCCAACCGGGCTTTTTGATGCACCGTCAAAGCAGTCTCCGGCTCAGCGTCCGGCGTGCTTCCGGTGAACTCATCGATCAACCGCACCGTCTCTTGCGTTACGTCTTCGACATGCTCGAATTCAGCTTCGTCGCTTTGCTCTACTTCTGATTCCTGTTCGCTCGCAAGCACCTGTTCGACCACGTCGCTCACTTCGTTGGCAGGTTGCTGTTCGGCAATCACTACCAGTGGCATTGCCATAACAGTCCCGTCCGTCTCTTGAGCCCCCAGCCCCTTGTCGTAATCGCTCCAGTCATCATCAGCAGGTGCGTCGTCGGTTTCACCGTACCATGGCACCTCATCAACCTCCCCGCTATCCCCAGCTTCGTCCTCGCCGCCAAGCTCCAAGCTCTCTGGCTGCCAATAATTTTCACTCGCTTCAACGGTCCTCTCGGGTTTTGGGACGCTCGGCGGTTGCGTCGTGCTGTCCGTTTTCGACGCTTGAGGCAGCGCGCTCGTTTCTGTCACCGCTGGCAAACTAACTTCTTCGGTAGCCTCGCTTTCCGACTCGATCGGTACCGATGTCAGTATCGTTTCGTCATCAGGAGCTATCAGTACCGGCATGTCGTCGTCACGCTCTTGCGCGGCAACGACATCACCTATTGAGACAGACCGTTCGCCATGCGTAGAATCGTGTATTACTACGGGAATACCAGGAATTTCATCAGCCTCCCGCTCCCTGCTTTGCTCGTCGACCGGCGAATCGCTCAGCAGTGGCGCTTCACCTCCGCGCGCTTCTTTAAGCTCGTCCGCGTTTTGCACATCTTTCGTGGACGCCACTACGGCTTCCTGCGCAGCTCCAATCGCGGCACCGTCTTTCGTCTCCTCCGATTCGCCCCCTCGCTCTGTCTGGGTTGCCACGACAGGCTCCGCTACGGCTGATTCTTGAGCTACTGCAACCGCTTGCTCGTAAGGCACGGCAGGTTCGCTGCTACCAAGCGGAGCCGGTTCCGCTTTCGCCGCAAATAATAACGCTGGTTCTTGTCTTGGTGAATACTCAAAAGGCCGTTCCTGCTCCTTAGCAATGGCCTCTTGTGGCTGCTCTTCCGCTGCGCTTTGCGACGCTTCCTCCTGGTTCACGCCCATCACTTCTTCCGCAGTCACCACCTCGTCTTCGAGCTGCTCCGGTTCGTCGTGCGTTTCAAGCCATGCGCTTGCCGCGGCCGTGCCCTTTTCAAGTTCTTCGCCGAACGCCGGGCACGCCATCATGTCGCTCACCGTCCCCGCGTAACTGCCGTACCGAAACATCCTGCCGCCGTACATCGCCTCGAGCTCTTGCAGCGTTTCCGCACGCGTATCAATCCCGAACCCAAGCTCGCGCAGCAGATCGTCGCTCAACTCGGGCGCGGCATCCGTCGCCTCGGCTTCGTGTGCCCTAAGACTAGCTGGATGCTCCACCTACGTCACCCACCCTGTTTTTGTACTCGTTCAGCGCTTGCTGCCCTAAGTTCCGGCTCGTCGCGAACAGCACGCCGCTGACTCCCTCGAGCTTTGTCGCTGCCGCATGCCACTTGTCGAGTTTTTCCCACAGCACCGCGCTGTCTTCGTTCGCGATGAACGGGCCGCAAATCTGCATGGCTTCTTCGAGCGTCAGCGTCAGCAACTGCCTGTCCGCGATCCGCAAATACGCGAAGTACGCGTCGGCGCCGTAGCGGGCCTTTGCTTCCTCCATAATTCGCTGCTGTTTGTCTTCAGTTTCGCCGCCGCTAAAATACTGTTCCATGTTTCCCCGTCTGTTATCGGAACCATTATACCCGCTTGGCATGTGCCCGTCGAGCGCCGTGATGACCCCTGCGTTAAAAACGAAGCGGCCCCGGAATTGCTTCCGGGGCCGCACCACCTAGTACGAAGGGACTACGAAGGACCGAACGTCGCGTCGCAGTCGGCCAGCGAATTGCCCGACCTGCCTGCCTCGTAGGCCTGCAGGACCTCCTCGATGGCTTGCGCGTCGTCAAGGAAGATCAAGCTCGCCTCGATCGCGGCCTGGTCGGCGTCGGTGTACTGCAAACCGGTCCGGTCGATCAACCGGGTGACGTTGACGCCGCCGTAGCAGGCATTCTGAACCAGGGTCCAGAAGTGCTCCTCCAGGCCGACCTCGTAGGCCGCGCGCATCTGAATGAACTGTGGCAGCCACATGCCGGTGATCATCGCGGCCAACGGCAGCGACCGCTCGGCGTCGGTGGCGGTCTCGGTGACCAGCATCGGCGCGAACATCGGCGTCTGCTCCGGGTTCTCGGCCGCCTGCATGGCCGCCTGCTCCAGCTCGCCCAGGTTCTGGAAGTACTCCCAGTCGAGCGGCTTGATACCGGCGGAGGCCACGAGGTCGTTCGCCATCGTGGCGAAGGTCGCCGCGACCGTCTTGGGGTCGTCGGAGGTGAGGCTCTCGATCAACGCATGCCGACCGATCACGTCACCAACGGGCTGCTGGCCGCACGAGCTCAAACCCACCACCAAAGCCGCGGCGATCGCGATGATGGCAGCGGGGCGGCGCATGAAACGCTTCATAGTGTCCTATCTTGTTGTCGGGTGGTGCATGTCAGCGTGCTGAATAGTACGTATGAACAATAGTATTATTATAGCAAATTATTTATGTTTTGTCAATAAACTCTTCACTATTCACCCCTGTTAATGCTATAGTTAAGGAATGAGTTTATCTATCGGAATAGTAAGGTTTTAACCCAACTACCTTTTGAGCTTAAACTGCGGATGCCGCCAACAGATAGCGGCAAACGAGGT
>JALRBE010000045.1 GCA_023262335.1 Candidatus Saccharimonadia bacterium
GACGTGGCATGCCGGTTTTTCATGGGCGAAAAGATTGCTTTTTGAGTCCCCGGACGCTAAAATGATGCCATCGCAGAGAGACGCCGCCTGGCATACGCGATGTTCATTCCAGCCAATCAGTACGAGGAGGAGCATGTCGGTTACCAAAGCTTCATACGCCAAGGAAACCTCTTACGTCCGATCGAAAGTGATCGACGTCATCTTGTACAAAGAGCAGGGCCTGCGCAGCGGCCTCAACCACGACATCCGTGGCATCGAGGACGACAGCCAGGACACGCTCGTTCGCCACTTGCTCAGCAAAGACAAGGACTACCAGCAGTGGCGGCGAAAGAACAAGTACAAGAAATGCGCTATCGTCGGCGGCCGAATTCTGCGCCGCGAGCGTATCACGGGAGAGGTCGTGCGGAAGCTTTGCGACGACCATGAACTGGAGCGCATGAACGGCATCTGGACGCTCAAAGTGTCGACCTCGGATGCCCACCGCGCTGAAAAGCGCTCCGGGCGTCATCCCAAGAACCGCATCAAATGGGACGACCGCTCGTACCACGGCAGGCCGCGTCGGGACAGGAACCGCCCTCTCGCCGCATGATCGATTCCGGTACGGTTCGCTTCAATCGAGCGAACCGTACCGGAATATTTATTGCCCACACAAAAACCCGCTCGGCGAACGCCGAGCGGGTTTTGCAAATGAATCGCTATTATTTGTTCGCGTCGATGTTGGCTTGCTTTGGTTCGTCCTGGCCCTTGCCGCCCGGACGGGTTTCTTCGGCTTGCGTGTCCTGAGGAGTGTCGCCGCCGTTTTCCGCGGTCACTTCGGACTCATCCGTCGCGTCGCCACCGGCCGCGTCGTTCGCGGCTTGCAGGGCGCTCGGTTCGTAGACGTTCGCGACCACGAGGTCAAGGTCTTGCTCGATGTCGGCATATTCGACGCCGCTTGGCAACGTGATATCAGCGAGGGTCAGCTTGTCTTCGTCCGTCGTAAGCGCGACGATCGACAATTCAAGCGCTTCCGGAAGGTCCGCTGGCTTCGCTTTGATCTCGACGTGCTCGATCGCCTGCAACACGACCAATCCGGCCTTTTCGGCTGCGCTCTCGCCGGTACCGGTCAAGTGGATCGGTACTTCCGTCGTGATGATTTCGTTCTGCTTGATGGCATGGAACGAAATATGACGCACGCGGCGACGCACCGGGTCACGCTGGATGCTTTTGATGATAGCCAGTTTCTTCTTGCCGTCGATCGTCAGGTTGACCGGAGTGTGCTTGCCGGCAGCCGCCGCGACCTTCGTCGTTTCGACGATGCCCGACTGGGTATTGATAGGTTTGGATGAACCGCCGTACACGACGCTCGGCACGATGCCGTCCTGGCGCAATGCCGCAACTTTCTTGCCTTCTGCCGTACGGGTATCTAGTTTCAACGTGATGTCGCTCACTGTATTCCTCCTGTAATAATCACTCCTACCATTTTACCATACGCAATCATGAACATAAAAATCCGCAATGAACAACTGCCGGCAAGCCATGGTAAAATAACAAAGTATGATTCCCGGATTCGAACTCGTCGACTTTATCATCCAATACAGCTGGATCGGCGTCGCGCTGATCGTCTTCGCGGAAAGCGGCCTGCTCATCGGCTTCTTTCTGCCAGGCGACACGCTCCTATTTACCACCGGCCTTTTGGTACATGCCGGCAAGATTGCCATCGACATAAACCTGCTCGTGTTCATCTTGTTCGTCGCGGCAGTTCTTGGCGATTCCGTCGGGTATGCGTTCGGCAACAAAGTCGGCCGCAAGCTGTACGACCGGCCAAACTCGCGGCTCTTCAAACGGTCGCATCTTGAAGCCGCTGAAAAGTTCTACGCCAAGTACGGCGGCAAAGCCATCGTGCTCGCCCGTTTCGTGCCGGCCGTGCGCACCTTCGCGCCGGTCGTTGCCGGAGCCAGCAACATGCGCTACCGAAGCTTCCTGCTCTATAACGTGGTCGGGGCGTTCCTGTGGGCGGTCTGTATTACCTATTTGGGCTACCTGCTCGGCGCGCAGTTCGAGGCCTGGGGGCTCGAAATCGACCACGTCCTGCTGCCGGCCATCGCGATCATCCTGCTGGTTTCGGTGTCGCCCGCGTTGGTACATCTGGCACGCAACCCCGCGCAGGCGAAGGCCATATGGAAGATGGCCAACAAGCAGGTCATGAACCTCTTCGGCTGGGACGAAGAAGGCAACAAGCTGCCTAAGAAGAAAAAATAGTACGCGATTATTGCGATGATTATTGCTTTTTTATAATTTTTATGTTATAATTGTAGTATAATGACATCATTAGCCGAACGTGCCCGCCACCTACTGAACACGAACTTCTATAGCGAACCGAACTTGCCAGAGCGGGTCAAGAAGCTGCGGCTCGATCCTCCTGCGTTAGGACAGTACGTGTTGCGCTGCCCTATTCTGATACCCGGCAAGCAAATGAACATACCCGACGACCTGGCATGGTGCGAAAACCTCGTGGACGAATCGTTACGGTACCAGAACGATTCCGTTGGCGTCGACCAGCCATTCGCGTACCTTACCGTCCGCCATGGGCTGGTTGAGTCGCGTACGGACGACGAGTTTCATGTGGATGGATTTTCGACGAAAGTCCCTCATATTCCTGAGCAGAACTATATCTGGACCGATACGTGCCCAACCGAATATGTCGCCGCCGCGCTTCCGGTCCCTCACGACTTTGACCCGCGACGCCACAACATACAGCACTTCATCCAGGACTCTTTGCCGAATGACACGCGCATCGAACAGCTTGATGCCGAGACCGTGTACGCGATGGACCCGTACGTACCGCACCGGCGGCCTCGTGTCAGCCAGGGAACGCGGCGTACCTTCGTTCGCCTCAGCATGACGCCGATTCCTATCGACGACCGGAACAACCACGTCAATCCGGCATTCGGTCCCATTACGTCGGAGTACGACGGTGTCGCGGACTTCCGTGACAAACTCGAGCGCTATCCGGTCGTCCGTTAAAGCAGCGGCTTGAGATATTTGCCAGTAAACGACTTGGCGACTTTCGTGATTGACTCCGGGGTTCCTTCGGCGATTACCTGACCGCCGCCGCTTCCGCCTTCGGGACCCATGTCGATCAAATGGTCGGCGGTTTTAATGACGTCGAGGTTATGCTCGATGATGACCATGCTGTTGCCACCCTCGACGAGCTTCTGCAAAATGCCGAGTAGCCGCTTGACGTCAGCGCTATGCAGGCCGGTCGTCGGCTCGTCAAGAATGTACATGGTTTTGCCGGTACTGCGACGCGACAGCTCGCTCGCCAGCTTGATACGCTGCGCTTCGCCGCCACTGAACGTGGTTGCAGGCTGGCCCAGGCGGATATACCCGAGGCCCACGTCCACCAACGTGTCGAGCTTGCGCGCGATCGCCGGAACATTCTCGAAGAACTTGGCCGCCTGTTCGACAGTCATCTCTAGCACGTCGCTGATGGTCGCGTCCTTGTATTTGATTTCGAGCGCTTCGCGGTTGTAGCGCTTGCCGTGGCAGACGTCGCAGGTCACGTACACATCCGGCAGGAAGTGCATCTCGATCTTGATGACGCCGTCGCCCTGGCAGTTTTCGCAGCGGCCACCTTTGACGTTGAAGCTGAATCGGCCAGCCTTGTACCCGCGGATATTCGCTTCGGGCGTGCCGGCGAACAATTCGCGAATCGGCGTGAACACGCCCGTGTAGGTCGCAGGGTTGGAGCGTGGCGTCCGGCCTATGGCCGATTGGTCGATCACGATCGCTTTGTCGAGATGCTCGATACCTTCGATGTTGTCGTGCGCGCCGGGAACATCCTGGCTGCGGTGCAAGCGCGCGGACAACTCTTTGGCAAGAATGTCGTTGACGAGCGTTGATTTGCCCGAACCGCTGACGCCGCTGACGATCGTCATGACGCCAAGCGGTATCGACACGTCGATATTCTTAAGATTGTTTTCCTTCGCGCCTTTGATTATCAGCTCGCGACCCTTCTCCAGCTTACGGCGCTTTTTTGGCACGTCGATCTTTTCGGTGCCGGCGAGGTACCTGCCCGTGACGCTTTTTTCGTTCTTGGCGACGTCGTCCGGCGTTCCAGCCGCGATCACCTGGCCGCCGTGCACGCCGGCTCCAGGACCGATATCGAGCAGGTAATCGGCTTCGCGGATAGTGTCTTCGTCATGCTCGACGACGAGCACGGTATTGCCCAGGTCGCGCAGGCGCTTGAGCGTTCCGATCAGCCTGTCGTTGTCACGCTGGTGCAGACCGATTGACGGCTCGTCAAGTACGTACAGCACGCCTTGCAAGCCGCTGCCGATCTGCGTTGCCAGGCGTATGCGCTGTGCTTCGCCGCCACTGAGCGTATTGGCCGCGCGTGACAATTCCAAATAGTTCAAGCCGACGTTGCTCATGAAGCTCAGTCGCGCCACGATTTCCTTGAGTATCTGGCTGGCAATCATTTTTTCGGTCTCTTCAAGGGCGAAGTGCTCCTCGAAAAGCTCCAACGCTTCGTCGACGCCCAAGCGGCAGATATCCATGATGTTCATGTCGTGGACCGTGACCGCCAACACGACCGGCTTGAGTCGGGCCCCCTTGCAGGCATGGCATTCGCGTTCGCGCATGAACCGTTCGATGTCACGGCGCATGAATTCGCTGTCGGTTTCCTTGTGGCGACGTTCCAGGTTTGGAATGACGCCCTCGTAGGTCGAATCGTACATGCGGCCACTGCCAAGGCTGACGCGGTAGGTCTGCTTGCCGGTTCCGTACAGAACGGTCTCCAAATCTTCCGGAGCCAGATCGCTGACCGGTACGTCCAAGCTAAAGCCGTGCGTTCGGGCAACCTCCGCCAAACGCTTCATGTACCAGGCGTCGGAGCCGGCGCGGTTATACGGCCGAATAGCCCCTTCGGCAAGCGTCAGGTTGGAATTGAAGACGAGATCCGGGTCGACTTCGAGGCGGCTGCCAAGCCCCGTACACACCGGGCATGCCCCTTGTGGCGCGTTGAAACTGAACAGGCGCGGTTCAAGCTCGGGGATTTCTTCGTTTGGATGGTTCACGCAGGCATAGCGCTGGGAATATACGTCGACCTCGTCGTTGTCATCGACGCGCAGCACCTCCACGATGCCCCCACCAAGATCGAGCGCCTGTTCGACGGACTGCGAAATGCGGCCGCGCATGTCGTCGCTCACGGCAATGCGGTCGACCACGATCTCGATGTCGTGCTTGTATGTTTTTTGCAGATCAGGGAATTCATCGAGCGAATACACCACGCCGTCCACGCGGGCGCGGGCGAAGCCGAGCCGACGGTACTGTTCCGGAACGTGCGCGAACTCACCCTTCTTGCTCTTGACGATCGGCGCCAGCACCATCAGCCGCTTGCCGTCATCGTACTGCAGTATGGCATCGATGATATCTTGCGGCGTGCGCCGCTGCACGGCGTTGCCATCGATCGGGCAATGCGGCACGCCGATACGGGCGAACAACAAGCGCATGTAGTCGTAAATTTCGGTAACCGTCGCGACCGTCGAGCGCGGGTTGCGGCTCGTTGATTTCTGGTCGATGCTGATCGCTGGGCTCAGGCCCTCGATCTGGTCGACGTCAGGCTTGTCCATGGTACCAAGGAACTGCCTGGCATAGCTACTAAGACTCTCCACATACCTGCGTTGGCCCTCGGCGTAAATGGTATCGAACGCAAGCGACGACTTGCCCGATCCGGACAAGCCGGTAATGACGACGAGCTTGTCGCGCGGGATTTCCACGTTGACGTTTTTTAGATTGTGCTCGCGAGCACCCGTAACTCTGATTACCTCTGGCATAACCTATATAGTATACCGGTTTTTAAGGCGTTTTTCCAGGCGGCCAAGACTCGGCAAATGAAAAATCCCATCGTCCGCGCAGGAACGATGGGAGAGGCGACGGGGACCGTCAGGAAAGCAAGACACACTCGATTGACGGCGCCACCGTGCCGAACCGGGCCGGTTTGGCCGCGACGCAATCGCCGAACCATTCGTACGAGCCTCGGCTCACTGCCAGTACCTGCCCGGGCGTCGACGGACGCGAGCCCACCTTGCCGACCAGCGCGCATTCCACGGCCGTCACGACGACCGCGCCGTCATCCGCGAGATCCCGGACGCTTGCCTGGCACTCGCCGTACAACGCGCCGGCATACTCCACGGTCAGTTTGGGGCGGAGCTCGGTGTCACGCTCCATCGCCTTGCCTACGGTGACGTACGTGAACGTCACGGCAACGACGAGCGCAGCGAGCAAGATAGCCGTCATTTTCAGACCTTCGCTGCGTCTGCGGGCAGAACGCGCAATACTGTTTGCCAACCTCATGATGCCTCCGTTTCGAAAGGACCGTACGGTGTCGTACTGATAGTACCTTATCATCTTTGTGTATTATGTCAATCAAATGTGCTTATCGTTGCACATTTTTGACACGCTTGCTATATTCATGTAAATTACTTTGGATCACGGAGGTCAAGACATGCGAAAAATCATCAACGTCGCCGCACTGCTGCTGTTCGCATGGCTCGTCATCGACGCGCTTGGCGTGCCGACGAGCCTACTCTATTTCTTGCTTGTCGGCGAATTGCCCGGTACGAACGTCAGCCTGCCACCAAGCGTCATGCTTGCGATCATGACTCTCGGACTTGGTCTCGTGGTATTCGAGCTGTTCGCTCGTAGGATCGAACTTTTCCAGCGGCTGCGCCAGCAAATGCTTGGCATTATTTCTCGGCGCGAACAACTGCCCCGTCGCCGCTACACGCGGATTTAGTCAGGACTTGAGGGATCGCTCGCGTCGAACGGCGCGATGCTTTCGAGCCACAGTTGCAGCTCCTGCAACACGAACCTGCTGTCGTCGCCGAGCTCCTGCGTACCGAGCCGGTTCATCGACTTCATGAACTCAGGCAACTGGCGCTGCAGACGGGCGACGCGCCACGTCTCCCACGTTTTCGCTTCGTCAGCGCTCAGCGCTTTCGGGAAATTACGCGCTTTGTAGTGAAGTAGCAACTGGTCCAACCGCTCGTCTTGGAACGACGGATGGAAATCCGCAAGGTCCTTCTGCGTGGCGCTCGCGACGGCAAGCACGCGTACCTTGTCGGTATCGTTCAAGAACCCGTCGTAAAGCTGCGCCTCGACGTCAGGCGACTTCTGAAACTCAGGGCGGGACTCAATGGCAGCACGGACGTTTTCGGCGAAATGCGGTGCGGCAAGAAGAGCCTTTTTATGTTTTTCGATCGTCGCGGCATCGAGCCGTAAGCGGCTCCAGCCGTCACCTTGTTCCAACACCCCGAGCGGCGCGACGGCCGGCGCCTTGTTGTACTGCAGTTCCTTGACAGGAATCCTGACGAAGCCTTCGGCCTGCCGTTCGTCCCATGACGCGAACAACCGGCCAGCAAGCTCGCTCGCGTTCATCCCGACGAATGGCGCCGGATCGTAACGCAGATCGTACGCGACGACGTTACCGTTCCTGCCGGCAGTCAGTGGAAACGCCACGGTCGTCTTGTCGAATTCGGCGTCGTACCGGCCGCTCGTATAGACGAACGGTTTTTTGTCGTCGAGATTTACCAGTTTTTTGATTTCGTTTTTGTCGCGGAGTTTCAGCAAATACCCGAACAGTTGCGGTTGTTTGTCGCGGATCAGTTTCGCGACCGCGATCAACGCCTCGACATCACTGAGCGCGTCGTGCGCCTTGAAATGATCGATGCCGTTCGTCTTGGTCAGCAACTCCAAGCGGTTCGTCGCTTTGCCGTCGTCGGTCACCGGCCATTCGATACCGTCCGGCCTGAGCGCGCGGGTCATCCGCACGACGTCAAGCAAGTCCCAACGTGACCGGCCGTCCTTCCAGCTCCATTCGTACGGGTCGCGGAACGTCCGCCAGAACAAATGGCGCACGAACTCGTCATCAAACCGTATATTATTGTACCCGACCACGACCGTGTCTTCCGTGAACACCTCGTCGAGCAGCAGCTGCGCGAACTGAGCCTCTGTGTAGCCTTCGCTGACCGTTTGTTGCGGCGATATGCCCGTGACGACCAACGCGTCCGGGCTCGGAAGCGTATCATCATTCAGCGCGATCAAAACGTTGTACGGTTCGCCGATG
>JALRBE010000046.1 GCA_023262335.1 Candidatus Saccharimonadia bacterium
AGCCCATAGCCTTGTACTGCTTGTGGTAGCCAGGAATAATCTTGGCCATGGATTCCTGCGGCGAAATGCCCGTTTTGATGGCGTAATTCTCGGCTGGCAACCCGAACGCGTCCCAGCCCACCGGGTGATAACTTTCGTACCCCTGTTGACGCTTGAACCGCGCCATGACATCGCTGATGGTGTAGTTCATGGCATGGCCGATGTGAATACCCGCGCCGCTCGGGTAGTTGAACATGCTCATGGCCATGTATTTTTTCTTGTCGCTGGAAAGATCGGCGACGTAGGTGCCGTTGTCATCCCAAAACTGCTGCCATTTCGGCTCGATTTCCGTTGGATTGTAGCGCTGCATATAGCGCTAGTATAACACCTTACCGCCCCTTGAAGTAAGTCTGCAGCATGTTCGTGAACACCGAGCTCATGACTTGGTTAAGTTCGACCGACTCCTTCGGGATGGCGATCTCCGGTTTTTTGGCGTAATCCGCCGTCATGGTGGCAATCCCGCCGCGCGGCATTTCAAGCGTTACGGAGACAAACCGATGCACCGGCTTGGCAACCTCCACTCTCAGTGATTTCACGTCCAACTGTTCCAAAAGGTTCATGGGTGATTCGATACAGTCCGGCATTGTTTCCGAGGCTTCCGTTTTGGCAAGCGCCTTGCGAAATTCCGCTCGCTTCGCCGCGTCGACTGTCATGGAATACGTCTCGTGCTTTTCCTGCTTGTCGACCGAGTCGATAACCAGGAACGGATTTGCCATGTACGCTCCGGCGACTCCCCGGCGCGTCGTATCGTCGAATGCCAGGATGTTTTTAACTGCCGCCGCGCAGGCTAGCTGGTCGAACGCAGCAAAGTTCAGCGATTTGTCCTTCAGGTTCACCTTGAGCCATCTCTCCTTTGCCGTCGCCACGATGCCGCCAATGAGCGGCCTAAGCTGGCTGAGCGATGATTCCGGCACGATTTTTTCGAGCAGCTGCTCGGGCTGGGGCGTCTTGACGTACAGCACGTCGGCATTGCCGATAAGGTGCACCGGTATCGATTCCACCGTGGCATCGGCAGCGAACTGGCGATCCTTGACCTGAATGCTCGCAGTAAAGCCTTCGGCCGAAACCGCGTACGAACCGGGTTGTTTGAGCGAATAATCGATGGCATCGAACAGTGCCTTTTCGGGGCGGCCGTTCCACTGCACGAACGCGACGGCGATGGCGATGGTCATCAACACGCTCAGCACCGCCAACACAACGCCGACGACCCGTACCGCTTTATGCCTGTACCACGGAGCGGTGACTGACGCTGGTCGCCCTGCCCCTTGGTCCATCAGACCAAGTTCCTCTCGAAGTATTCCTCTTTGGTTGCCATCCAAGCCGGTGACTGCCGCACGAGCTTCGTCACGTCGGCCTGGTCGTGCAATAAAATCTTTATGGCCTCTTCGGCGTATACGTCGCCTTGTGAGCCCTTCGCAAGCACCAAGGCGCCCTTTTCGAGCACGCTATGCGCGAACGCGCCCGCCTGAATGGCGTTCATGAACGGTTTGACCTGGCATCCGTTCGAATGCGCCGCCGGCGCGAGATACTTGCCTGCTTCGTCGCCTATGGTGATCACCCAGTCGACCATGTCCGGATGGAACAGTTTGCCGATTTTTTCGTGCTCGGCAGCCGACGATTCGCCAAGCTCGTTCATGCTGCCCATGATGGCGATTCGCTGCGGCGCTTGCAGGGCGTAAAACGTCTGCACGGCGCTACTAGCCGCCACCGGGCTCGAATTGTATGTATCGTCAATGATCGAACTGCCGTTCAGTCCCCGCAGCAAGCTCATACGCCCGGCGACCGGTCGCATGTTCGCGAGCCCGGCTGCGATTTCCTCGCCGCTCAGGCCGAACTTCAGCCCTACGGCAGCGCCGGCTATGGCCGGCCGCACGTTATGCTCACCGAGCACCTTGACGGCCGCTTGCACGCCGTCCGGCATTTCAGGGCCGACGAACATGCCCACATGGCCACCCTCCACGGAAAAATCCTGTTCTTCAAAGTGATATTCTGCCGCCGCGCTGGTACCGTACGTGTCGATATTGCCGTTGGTTAGGTGCTGGGCGTAGGCGCCGTCGATGTCGTCGCGATTAATGAGCGCCAGCTTGCTGAAGTTGCCCGCGGCGAGCTCTTCGTGAGCCACGGCGTCCATGGTTTTGAAGAACTCCATGTGCTCGGGCGTCACGGCGGTTATGACCGCGATGTCAGGCTTAAGATACGTGCCGAATTGGGCGATGTCGCCAGGTTGGTCGGTACCAAGCTCCTGAATGATGACGTCGACGTCGGTCGGTGCGAGCACGCGTGCCTTGGCTTGTTTTAATACCTGTTGCCATGCGCTGAAGCTGCGCACGTTTTCGGGGTATGGAATGCCAAGGATAGCCAGCGGCACGCTCATGTGCGTGTTATGGTTGCCTTCGTGTAGGCGCACGCGGTACTTTTGCGCCAGCATGGTCGCCACGGCGGTCTTGGTACTGGTCTTGCCAACGCTTCCCGCCACGACGATCAGCTTGACTTCCGGGTGGACGGCAAAATACTGCACCACGGCTTCTTCGAGCTTCTTTTGCACGCGTACGCGGTACTTTTCTTTGAGGCCGTTAAACATTACGGGGCTTATTATAGCACCTATCGCGCTTGCGTTTAACGCCGGACTGCGCCATACTGCATGCAGTGCTGGTGCGCAATTGGGGCAACCCATTTGCGCGGCAAAACAAACACATTTGCAACACAAAAAAGTGCCCCGGGTGGGCGCGCAGCAGCAACGACCGTTTCTCACTCTGGCAGCCGGAGTGAGATTTTGGTATTATAGCCACTGTACTCGGGGATATAGCTCAGCTGATAGAGTGCTTCCATGGCATGGAAGAAGTCGAGGGTTTGAGTCCCTCTATCTCCACCAAATTCGAACATATGCGCGAATATTTTACGTAGCAACAGAGGCCAGCAGCATCATGCGGCCTCTTTTGTTTATACTCGCCGCAAAAGCCCTCCGCGAGCGCACCGATTGCCGGCCGAAGATTCGTTCGTTACAATCATAGGAATCCATGCGCGACCAAACCGGGAACTCCAAAGAACGGCGAGCGGCCAGTAGCACGCTACGTCTCGTGCCTGAACATAGCGAACAGGCGACCCAAAATAGTACGCAACCACAGAGCGGCAGCGAGTTCGTTTTGCGCCGCCTCCATTCGAGCTCCGTTTACGCGACAATAATGATTTCGGGCGATTTTGCAGCGACCCGCAGCGAACGCGAAACGCTACTGCAAACAATACGTGCGCGCTTCGTCGGTCGAGCGGCGCTCATTAGCACGTCCGACGAACGATTAGCAGTCACGTTCAACGTCCTCGCCGCCGAAGAGGACTTCGTTCATGCCACTGGACAGTGGCTTACGGAAGAATGTGGCGGCGAACTGCAAATGGCCAGAATGGTCGATGCCACGGACTTGGAAGCGCATTGCTTCGAGCCACCACGTCACTAACCTGCCAAGGGTAAAAGTTGCATAATCAACCGACATATGATGTCATGAATATGTTCGCCACGCCAATCGTGGTAGTTCATACGAAATCCGAAAGGACGGTACCATGGCAAACTCGTGCCCATGCCCGTGCCATATGCGAATGCCCAGCATGATCATGCATCACGTCGTCGCTTGCTGCAGTGCCGACACTGACTTGCTCGAGCTGACAGGAGAGGTCACGCACAAACAGCCGACCGCGGACGCGGTACGCGCCCGATTCGAACGGGACGCCGCCGAGTGGGAGGACAGCTCCGAATTCATGTCGACGGTCATCGACATGGTCATGTTGCCCAGCTACCAGCGCATCATCGGCCTAGGTCCGGCAGCGCTGCCGCTGATCATCGACCGCATGCGCACCGATCCCGATCACTGGTTTTTCGCCTTGGTCGCGATCGCCGGCAAAGACGTCGCAACAGGAGCGAAGACCGTTCCGGAAGCGACCAAACGCTGGATCGACTGGTATGACAGCGGCCCCGACCTGTACTCCTAGTACGGCCTTGCCCGATGTAACGATCGGGCTTTTTCATTGCCAAAATCATGTTTTCATCACGGCCGCGAACCGTTCGAATGCGCCCCTATATGATACCCGTCGTGCTTGCGCGGCTTGTTTTTATCTGACTTTGTAGTGTTTTGGCTATAAGTATGCTTTAATGAAAGGGTTCAGAAAAATAGCGCCGAAATACGTATTCCTCTAGGATTACTGTACAAAACCGCAAAAGGTCGATCTGACATAATCAGTAAGCATAGAGAAGTACATATTTCATGGCATCACAGAATCTATTCATCGGTAGCTTGGCATACGCAACGACCGACGACACCCTGAAGGCTCATTTCGAGCAGATCGGTCCCGTCGCGAGCGCGCGTGTCATCACCGACCGTGACACCGGCCGATCGAAGGGCTTTGGCTTCGTCGAATTCGAAAACGACGATGACAACCAAAAAGCAGTCGATCAGCTGAACGGCAAGGAACTCGATGGTCGCACGATCAACGTCAGCCTTGCTCGTCCGAAGGAAGATCGTCCGCAGCGAACCGGCGGCGACTCGTTCCGTCAGCGCAGCTGGTAATCGGAACTGAAAACGGCCCCGAACGCGAGGGTCGTTTTTAGTTGTCGTGCATTTTCAATGCAACTGCGATTCGAACATCGTATGGTACGCTCCCTTTTTGGCGACCAGTTCCTCGTGCGTCCCTTGCTCGACCACCCGGCCGTCTTGCAGCATGTATATGACGTCCGCTTTCTCCACGGTCGTCAAGCGATGGCTGATCGTGACGACGGTTTTGGATTTGTCGGCGAACAGCCGTTTGAATATGCGCGATTCCGCGAGCGCGTCGATGGCGCTGGTCGGCTCGTCCAGAATGATAATGGGGCTGTCGCGGTAAAAATTACGGGCAAGCGCCAGTCGCTGGTTTTGCCCGCCCGACAAACTGACGCCTGGCGTTCCGTCGTCGTGCTCCATCCAGGGAATGATGTAGCTGTTGTCTTTTTTCGGCAGCTTGCTCAGCATTTTTTCGGCCTCGGCGCCTTTGACCGCTGCGTCGTAGCGTTTTTTGTCGAACGGCCGGCTGACATCGCCAAAATAAATGTTCTCTTTGGCAGACGTGAATATGTACCGCAGGTAATCTTGTTGCAACGAGCTGATATGCTTGTGCCACGAACCGATCTCTACGGTCCGAAGGTCAGTGCCATCAATCAGCACGGTGCCGCCGGTCGGATCGTACAGCCCCGTCAGCAATTTGATCAGCGTCGACTTGCCAGCGCCGTTTTCGCCGACGATCGCGACGTTCTGACCCCGTTTGATCGTCAAATTCAGGTCTTTTAGAATGTCGCGCGTCGTATGCGGATACCTGAACGTGACCCGTGACAGCTCGATGGTCGACGGCACGTCGGTGATTGCCTTCGTACCGCCACTACGCAGCGGCAGTTCCATGAACTTCTGGTAGTCGTACAACTGCGCCATTTCTTCGTCGATTTGGCTCAGCTGCGACACGAACGACCCGGCACCGCCAATGGCGCGCGACACCACCTGCTGCACGTAAATGAACTGGCCGATAGGCTGCGCCTGCGCGATGATTTGCAGCGCCGTGTACAGCAGCGCCGTCAGTTCGGCCGCCGCCTCGACCACGTCGCCCGCCAGCCGCTTCCATACATATGATCGTTCGAACTCTATGCGCGCCTTTTCGTCCTTGTCGCGCAACTGCATGCGAATGTCGAGCAACCGGCGCACCATGCCGTACAGGCGCAGTTCGGCCATGCCGTCCGGCTTGAACATGTTCCATTCGATCATGTCTTTGGCGCGGCGCGTTTCGACGTTCTCGTTCCAGTGCCGCGATCGTATTTTCGCCAGGCGGAACTGAATGAGTATGCCCGGTACGACCGCTGCGATGACGATAAGCCCGAGCCACCAGCTCACCAGCGTCATGGCGACCAGGCCGCCGACCATCACGAAGAACTGCGTTAACACACCGGTCATCCTGTCGATGACGTAGCCGATGAACGTCGCGAACTGCTTTGCCCGGTCGAACAGGTCGACCGTTTCTTTGTCGTCGTAGCGCCAAAAATCCAAACTCAAAAAATGTTCGTACATGCGGTCGGTCACGGCGGCGTCGATCTTGTAGCGCGTATACTCGCTCACGTACGATTCAAGGCTTTGCCAGGCCGTCATGCCGATTCCCAGCACCACGGTAACGATCACGAATTCGATGGCCCGTGCACCCGCCGCCTCGTCGCCGGCGTAAGCTTCGGCGAGCGCGGTCGTGGTTTGCGCCGCGAAGTACGTGATGACAATCGGCAACAGCGCCACGAGCAGCGCCCCGACGATCTTGACTCCTACGGCAAGCGGCGACGCCAAAAACGCGACCTTGGCGACTTTCGCCACGGCCCTGGCCAACTCTTTTTTCGAGAGCTTCTTAGCGTCATTCTTTTTTCCGTGTCGCGGCATCGTTCATATTGTACGCCCCAATGGCGCCAATCCAAAGGCTACGCGTTCGCGAACAGCAGCGATTCGACAGAAGATGACACTAAGTCGTCCACCGGTTCGTCACGCTCCATACGTGCGCGCACGAGCGTGGAGCTGATTTCCCGCGTGGCAACGGTGAGAATCACGGCGTTACTACCCAGGCGGCGTACCGGATACCCGGGTCGTTCCACTATGAGCATAGACAGCCCGCTAAGCATCTCCTCGCCGCCATGCCACTCATGCATGGTATTGACCGAGTCCGAACCGAACACCCACGTGAACCGGCGGCCAGGGTACAGCGCAGCCATCTCGGCCACCGTGTCATACGTTTCCGTCTGATAGCCGCGATCGAGCTCGGTGGTTTCGATGTCGAGCTGTACCGAACGGGCTACCACGTCGCTCGCCAGCGCTTCGACGTACGCCAGCCGGAGCTCGCGCGGCGTCTCGACCGTTTTGTCGGTCCGATTGCCACTTGGCATGATCCATACGTCGGCGCCACGCGGCTCAGCATAGTCTATGCACGCCTGCAGAATGGCCTCGTGCGCGAGCGTAGGCGGTCGGAACATGCCGCCGTAAATGATGGTTTCGGTTGGTCGTTCGGTCGTATTCATCGGTGTGCTCCTTATTTAGTGTTGACTATACACTAACTATGATCTATCCTGAGTATAGCAAATAAGTGTATAAAGGACAATAACTCTATGGAATTTCGCATCAACTCCCAGGAATACTACCCGAGCGACGACCACGTGCGCGTCGCGACCGCCATGCCAGAGGTAGCGCTTGGCGACGTCGAAACGAACGCCAACAGAATTCGAGATCTTTACCTTAGCGCCGTCGAACAGAACGTCGCGCTCGTTACCTTCCCCGAGCTGTCGCTCACCGGCTATTCGCTGCAAGATTACCTGCGCCACCCGCAACTGCTTGCCGATGCCCAAAAAGGCCTTGAGTACCTTGCCATCGAAACCGCCGAACGCAACGCTGCCATGATCGTCGGGCTGCCGCTCCGCGTTGGCAACGGCTTGTACAACTGTGCCGCCGTATGCGCCGACGGCGAAGTCAAAGGCGTAGTGCCAAAACAAAACCTACCCACGTACAACGAGTTTTACGAAAAGCGCTGGTTCCAGGCATGGGGAGACGAGCCTAACGTAAACGTTCGCATAGGCAATCAGGACGTACCGTTCGGGCGCGACCAGCTGTTCATGATCGCCGGCCAAAACGTCGGCGTGGAGATATGCGAAGACTTATGGGTAGCGCACCCGCCGAACATCCGGCTGGCCGAAAACGGCGCGACCATCATCGCCAACCCGAGCGCCTCGCCCGAAACCGTCGCCAAGACAGGCTACCGCTCGCAGCTGATCGGCAGCACGGCCGCCCGTTTGGACGTGGCATACGTGTACGCCAGCGCCGATTCCAGCGAATCGACCGCCGAAATCGTGATGGGCGGCCATAACGTCATCAACGAAGCCGGCCGGGTGCTCGCCGAACAGTTGCCGCTCGACAGCCGACCGGAGCGGTTGGTCGTCGCCGACGTCGACATGCAGCATGTGCTCACCGACCGCCTGAAGGACACGAACTATCCGAACCGGACGGACATACTCG
>JALRBE010000047.1 GCA_023262335.1 Candidatus Saccharimonadia bacterium
TCGGATCTGCTGCGCCGTGATTTCGGCATCAACGACCCGTTCGCCATGCTCACTATCGACCGCCGTGCGGTGGTGGCAACGCCGCTGCACGGCGTCGCGTCGCGCCTGTTCGAACTGTGTCTGGCGGGCAATCCGCGAGGCACTATCGGAACGGGAGTAGGGCAGGCATACCGCGATTCGCTCGCGTACCCTGCACTCACCGTCACCGCCGGCGATTTGGCAGCTCCGGGTCTTCGCGATCGGCTCTATGCCGTTCGCGAAAACATTCGGAACTACTTGTTGCCGGTTGTCGAGGACGCCGAGTTCCTGTCTAGTGACGCGTTCTTCGTCCGCGAAGACATGGCGTTGCTGAACGACGACGGGTTCGTGGAATTCGCGTACGAGCGGTTCCTGCAAACGGCCCGTTTGGCGAACGTGGTAGAGCCGGAATTTTTCGGCGATACGGTGCTCGCACGAAAGGGCTGCGCCGTCATCGAAACGTCGCACGGCGTCCTGACGGACAGCGCGTACGGGTTCGCCCCGCACACCAGTGCCATACGGACGCTGCCCGGCGTGACCGCGCAGTTGCTGCACGGTGCCGGGTTCGGCGGCCAGATCGTCAACCTTGGGGTGTTCCGAGCGTATGCCATACGGCATGGCGCGGGACCGCTCCCGACGGACGATCCGACGCTCGCGGAAACGCTGCTGCCTGGCAGCAGCAAGCAGGACAACCGTTGGCAAGGCAGCGTTCGCGTTGGCGCGCTCGACGGAGTTTTACTCCGGTACGCGATTGATGTTTGCGGCGGCCCGTCCGCCTTCGACGGCTTGGCCGTCACGTGGTTCGATCAAATCCAGAAGAACGGCGAGTGGCTGCTCTGCGATTCGTATCGGGAGGCTCGCGACACCCAAGTATTCACCCCGAAAGGTGACATACTGGTTGCTCGCGAGTCAAACGAAGCGTATCAAGAGCGGCTGACGGCCGCGCTGCGAAACGTCCGTCCGGACGTCAAGCGGCTGCCTGTCGACCCTGCCATGGACCGCGACGACGCATATGCGTTATGCGCCAAAACGGTTACTGGCATGACAGGCATACCGGTCCGCATGGTTTCGATGGGGCCGACCGAGCTCGACAAGCTGATGAAGTAGCACCTACCAGAAAGGCAGAACGATGTCCGAAGACAAGAACGCGGCCGCGACCCCCGAGGTCGCCGCCGCGGAATTTGCTCCCGCCGTACCGCCGACGACCGACGAGATCGCCGACAAGCTGAAGGAATTCGGCGCGACCGACGAGATCGTCGCCAAGGTCAAGGACCTGGGCGTCGACACGGTCGCCGACATCAGCGAACTCACCGAGGCCGACTTGGTCGGCGCGGGGCTGAAGATCGTCAAGGCGCGAAAGCTGCTTGACGCCGCGAAGCCCGCACCCGGCGTCGCTAGCGCGGCGCCTTCGGTCGTCAGCACGGCGGCCTTCGATGGCCTGTTGCCGAGCGTTCAGGACGACGAGTCCTGGATCAAAGCACTCAAAACCGGTGGCGTGTCGAAGGTCGATACGTCGACTGTCATCGCCGCCGTCCGTGCGGCGCTCGCCAAGAGCGTCGGTCTCTACGAGGTGCCGGCCAAGCTGGTGAGCGCTATGGAGGCGTTCGCCGACGAAAGCGAAGAGCAGGTCGATCCGGTCTTCTATGTGCTGCGCAAGCAGATGACCCGGCGTAACTACGCCGACATCTTCGCGGCCGTGGACGGTCTGGACGGCGCGTTCGTCACCGACAAACGCAAAGCCCAGTTGCTTTCCCGCCTCGACCAGTTCCTGTGGCCTGCCATCGTCAGCTTCGACGGCCAGCTCAAGGGTTGGTACGAGAGCTACAAGCAGGTGTTCACCGGTCCTGACGCGCTCATGGCGCTGGTGGGCGGACTGAACGGTGGCGGGCTGGCTCCTGGCATCATGCAGGCGCCACCCGACACCGCCGTTTTGCAAGACGCTGCCGACACGGTCAAGGACGCCGTCAACAGGGTGTTCGCAGGCACGGGCGTGCAGATCGCTGCCGCCCTGGCCTACGAAGCATCGGAGATCAAGAAATCCCTCGAGGATTCGCGGCTTCCGGCGCTGACAGGTTCGATCAACCGTGAGCAGATGCTCAAGAAGTTGGGCGTAGCCGTGCCGGCTTCGTACCCTCGGCTCGAGACGAACCTCACGAAGTACGTGCTCGCCGTGATGGGGCTCGAAGACCAGTCTTCGGGCGCCGAAGAGCTCCGGTACCTCGGCGCGCTCTTCATGCTGGGCAGCCAGATCGACTGGACGCAGTTCGGCGGCCGTTCGGCAACCCTGTCTCGCCTCGGCAAGGCAGGCCAGCTGTAAAAAGCAGTACCTTTCGCCGTTATGAATTCACGTAACGGCACCACCCCTCCTGGAATGCGATCAGTCGCAGTCCGGGAGGGGATTTTTATTTGGCATTATTTTACGCGGGGCAAGCGCACTTTTTCAATGAACAACCGCGTGGCCAGTTCGCGGTATCCAAGGTCCCAAAACACGCTGTCGTTGTCGGTGCCGCCTTTTGGCACGACGTTGTCGTCCGCTTCTATGGCGAAGTGCTGTTCATAGCCTTTATGCATGAGCCGGTACTGCAACGAGTCTTGTTCGAGGCGCCGCAGCGCGCCGTGGCGTAGCGCCGGGTCGTCGTATGCGGCGGTCAGATCGCGGCGGAGCTGGTCGATGGTCGGGTCGTCGCCGACCCATAGTGTGCTGTATACGAGATGGCTCCATGTGGCATCGGTCATCGCGGTTTCCATGATCCGAACGCCTGCTGGCGAAGCTTCGGTACGAAGCTGCAACGGCAAGTCCTTGCCGAACAAGTCGCGCAGTCGGTACGGGTTCGCTGTCGCTCCGGGCCGCACGATGACGGTCGTGTCGACGTCCGAATGCTCGTCGCCGTAGCCTTTTAGGCGTGAGCCCCCCATAAGAACGACCGGAAAATACGCCGCGGCCAGGTCGGGGTTATGGGCTATCGCTTCAGCGGCTTCACGCATGCGTTGGATTTCCGTCGTCATGCTCAGCGCGTTTTCGGACAGTTCCCCGCTCAGTACCGGAACCGGAACGCCGTAAGCATGCAACGTGTCGGTCATCAGGTGACCGCTGTTGTACAGGTGGCGGAACGTGGCTCTTGCCTGACGTCTGACTGCCAAACTGTCGTGTTCGAGCTGCATGGCATACCAGGGCAAGTACGAAGACACGCCGGCACCGTGGCGGCTGTGGCGGCTGAGCGAACGTAGCGCGATCAAGGTAGTGATTTCATCGTCCGATTCCATCAGCCGTTCGGATTCGCGCAGGGAAAGCGTCCGTGCGGCCTCGCGCGTCATGCTCCTGACGGCCGTTTCGAAGAGCCATTTGCTTCTGGCGCGCGGAACGGTCGTCGCGTCGGCTTGTTCGCGGACGAGTGCCAAGCGCGCATGGATGGTTTCCGGCGTGACAGTATCCGGGACGAACCTCGCAGGCTGCTTGGCGTCATCGATCGATCGCCGTAGCACGATACCGTTCGTATGTCGGTGGATATGTTCCAATTCTTCGCGCGTCAAAAGTCCTGCCCGAACAAGCTGCGGGGCAAGGTGGGCGGCTTTGGCGACGAACGGCCGCGGCATGCCATCGTTCCGCTCGCCGATGTCGCCGTCGACGAAATCCGCGCGTTGGTCGACCTGTTCCAGCAAGCTCCACCAGGCATCAAGGTATGCTTCGCGGTATTCGTGGTGATCGTCGCCTGGCAGCCAGTGCCATGGTATATAGAGCGCGATCCGAGCCAGTTCGGGATTGCGAAGGGTCTTAGTGAGGGCTTCCGAAACGTCAACGCTCGTGCCGTCCAGCTGCAGGCTTGGAGAAGGGACGTCGGTTTCGTTCAGCGGTGGCCGGATAACGGAGTGGTGGAGTTCGCTCATGGTACTTATATAATAAAATAAACGGTGATTCACCGCAAAAACGGCTTGGTATCGCGTGACAAATGACTAGACATCGTTGGTTAATTAGTGTTATACTTACACTAACACAAACGAGAAAGGAGGTCAATATGACTGAACGAAACCGATTACAACAGGCGGGCGAACGGCTCCTCCCTTCGCTTGCGTATGGCGACGCCGCCGGCGTGCCAGTCGAGACGAAAAGTTACGAAGAAATCGCGGATGCGTACGGCGCGCTGAACACACTGATACCACCGGAAAACAATCCGTTTTTCGAGGGCAAATGGCCCGTCGGCACCACAAGCGACGACACACAGTTGTCGGTCGCGGTCGCCCGGGCGCTGATCAGGGCAGGCAGGTTCGATCTGCAAACCCACGCCGAAGAACACGCCGTGGCATACCACGAAACGCCCAAAGCGGTGAAGCCAAGCGGCAGGCGGATCGTTCGTGGTTGGGGAGGCTCGACCACGGCGGCGCTCGAACGGATCGTTCTCGAAGGAGTTTCGCCGTACGAGTCAGGCACGAAAGACGGCTCCGGCAATGGCATACTCATGAAAATGGCACCGCTCGCGTATTGGCACGAAGCGCGGGGAACGAGCGACGAACAGCGATACGCCGAGTACGACGCATTGACCACGATGACTCATGACGGCGACGTGGCGCGGATCACTACGCGCGTGCACGGTGACGTGCTGCGGTTTTTGATGAGAGACGACGCTAATACTGACGAACTCGGCGCAGTGGCGTACGCGTCGGCGACGCGTCACGAAAAGACGTTCGGGACGACCAGCGACGTGACTGGCGCGCTTGAACTGCTTCGGCAGAAGATGCGCCCGACGCCCGAGGACGTGCAGGATTTATACGCGCCACGCGCTGAGGATCCGAGCAAAAAGAGATTCGGATTCAGGTATAGCTTTTATGCCCCGGAGACGCTGTTGGTGGCATACGCGGCCTTCTTGCATGGGCGCGGAGATTTTCATAAATCGGTATTTACCGCGGTTAATCTTGGCGGCGATGCCGACAGTACCGCGTCGATCGTGGGAGGCATGCAGGCGCTGACCGTGCGTGCCAACTACGATATGCCGCGCGACGCCGAAGCATTGCAAGACGCTGACGGCCTGCGCGAATTGTCGCGGGCGCTCGCTGCTGCGGCGTTGTCTGAAAAATAAAAAGGGTCCAGACTTCGTTGTCTGGACCGTGCGCTATGCGCGGTTAGCTGCTGCCTCCGCCGCAGCCACCCCCACCTCCACCGCAGCCGCCTCCACCGCAGCCTCCGCCGCCGAAGCCGTCGCCGATGCTGCCGAGCGCTTCGCCGAAGCTTGCGCCGCGTGCCATCTTGGCGATGAGCCAGATCGCGAAGCCGACGACGATGACGGCCAGGACGATCAATACGATAATCAGCCACAGTGGCATGATGTCTCCTTCGTTCGGAATATGGACGAGCGAATAATAACAGTATGTGATACTTTTGTCAATTTAAAAGGTCCGGATCGCGTCGTGCGATCCGGACCGTGCCGGTAGGTTGCGTGGCGTTAGCCGCCGCAGCCGCCTCCGCCTCCGCCGCAGCTGCTCGAACTGCTGGAGCTGGAACTCGAGCCACCACCGCAGCTGC
The DNA here is from genome assembly GCA_023262335.1 of Candidatus Saccharimonadia bacterium. Taxonomy (GTDB): domain Bacteria; phylum Patescibacteriota; class Saccharimonadia; order Saccharimonadales; family Saccharimonadaceae; genus UBA2112. The sequence goes on from JALRBE010000047.1 coordinate 5,534, forward strand.
TGCTGAATGAGCTGCTGCTCGAACCACTGTCGCTGGAATGGCTGGTGTGGCTCGAATGACTCGAGCTGCCCGAACTGCTGGAGCTGCTGTCGCTGTCGTGACGGCCGCCGCCCGAACTGGGCGATGAGTCGTGGTGACCGTGACTGCGCGGCGAACTGAAGTCGCCGTCGAACAGCTCCATGGCGTCGAACGTCGAGCCTTCGCTCTTCTTCGGAGCGGGCGAGGAAGCCTTGGGTGGGCTCGGCGGCGGCGCGTACCGCGGCGGAACCTGCGGCTTCATGGGCATGTTGCTCGCCGGCTGGGGCCGACGAACGTGTTGCTGGAGCGGGTGCTCCTTCTGGTACTTGTTGCCTTGTGCCAGTGAGAGCACGACGAGGCCGACAATGCCGAGGACAACGACAACGATGGCTGCGATCAACCAACCGTTCATGAACTTTCCTTTCGTGGGGAACGGTATAATTTTGCACTAAAATAACAAAAAAGTCAACTAGTCGAAGCTGCGCGACAGCGATTCCAGCGTCGACGATTTGAATTCGTACAAACGGGCAGGGCGGTGAGCGCCTTCGCGCTTGAACGACTCGGTCTCTTTTATGAGGTCGAGGCCAAGGAACTTCTTGCGGAAGTTACGCTTGTCGAACGGTCGTCCGAATATGGATTCGTACGCGGTTTGCAGCTCGGTGAGCGTGAACTGCGTGTTCAAAAACGCGTGCACAGCATTGGTATAGGTGAGTTTCGCCTTCAAGCGGTCATGCGCGTACGCGATGATGTCTTTGTGGTCGTAGGCGAGGTCGGGCAGGTTGTCGACGGGGAATATGGCTGCGTGGGCGTTGCCGTCACCGTAGTTGAACTCTTTGCCGCAGGCCATGTAGGTGACCGAAACCGCGTGGCCGCGCGGGTCGCGCGCGACGGTGTCGAACGTGTACAGTTGCTCTAGGTAGTCGAGGTCGCGGTCAAGGTCGACGCCGGCTTTTTCGAGCACGATACGCTGCAAAGCGTCATGCGTGGTCTCGCCCTGCGCGTTGTAGCCGCCTGGTAACGCCCAGTTGTCTTTGAACGGTTCGTTCGGACGTTGAATCAGCAATACGCTTAGTACGTTGTCGATCAGTTGGAACACGACCGCGTCGACGGTGAGCGTAGGGGGCACGTAGGGCTCGGTATACTTCATATGGTTCATTATACACTTTCTCTCGCGATGACGTCCTTGCCAACGAACAGTACTTGCGGTTGGCCATCGATGACGTCGATGCGGGTCAGGCTGACGTTGTCGGTCGTCTCGGCGAGTATCTCGGCTTTGGTCTGATTCTTGATATGCCCGGCGAGCGAGCGTATGGCCAGGCCGTGGCCGAACACGAACACGATGCCAGCCGGGAATTCGCCGTGTGCTTCGTCTAAAAATGCCCGTTTGCGTAGTTGGACGTCCAGAACCGAATGACCGCCGGGCAGCTTGCCGTCAAGTTCCGCAATGCGGTATTTGAGCAGGTTTTCGGGCGTGTAGACTTCGTCGCGAATACGGCCTTCGTAGTCGCCGTGGCCCATTTCCAGTAGGCGGTCATCGACGCGAATCTCCAAGGGAATGCCGGCGGTTTCGAGCGCCGTTCTGGCCGTGAAGTTCGTACGCACCGCGCCCGAGCTGAATACGGCGTCTGGCACGATGCCTTCTTCCACCAAATAGTCGCCAAGGAGCCTTGCTTGGGCTTTGCCTCGTTCCGTCGGCGGCGTATGGTTGCTCTGCCCGCCTATGAGGTGGGGCTGCGCGTTCATTTCGGTTTCGCAGTGGCGGAAGAAGTAAAACTCGGTCATGACACTAGTGTATCACTGCCGTCGATTCGATGATATTCGCCATGGCGCGGACGTCGTGCGCGGCGCGCTTGGCTTCGGGTGCCATGCGATGATCGCCGCGCGGGCCCAAACTGAGACCTACTTTGGCGCCGTCGGGCATGGCTTGGCGCTTCCATTGGTTTTGGTACAGGCGGGTCATGAACGTGTCGAGCCAGCGGTAGATCTCGGTCGGTTCGTATTTTGTGTCGAAGGCCTTGACCGCCATGAAACCGATTTTGCGTTCGGGTTCCATCCAGCGCAGGTGCCGGTACAAAAAGAAGTCGTGCAGTTCGTACGGTCCGATCAAGTCTTCGGTTTTTTGCGATATGTCGCCGCCATTGCCGACAAGTTCGGGTGACACCGGCGTGTCCAATATGTCTTCGAGAATCGCGCGCGTTTCGCCGTCGAGCAGCGCGGCGTCGTGTGCCACCAGGCTGCGTACCAGGGTCTTCGGAATGCTGGCGTTGGGGTTATAGCCGCTTAGCTGATCGCCGCCGTAAGTGCACCAGCCGAGTGCCGTTTCGCTCAGGTCGCCCGTGCCAAGCGCCAAGGCGCCGATCTGGTTGCCCTTGTTGAACACGAACGCTTGGCGCAGGCGTGCCTGCGTGTTCTCGTAGGTCGTGTCTTGGTCGCCGCCGTGGTTCA
>JALRBE010000048.1:0-3338 GCA_023262335.1 Candidatus Saccharimonadia bacterium
CAGCGTGCCGAAAAGATCGCCAAGCAAGCCCGGGAGTGGATCGAAGAAGTGTTGCGAACTGGTGATTCGCACGTGGCAAGCCTGAATGCGGCCGATCGACGGGTGGTTCATCATGTCGCTGGCGAATACGCGAACATCCAAACCTTTTCCGAGGGCGAGGGTCGCGAGCGTAAAATCATCATCGCTCAAACGAGCTCGTAGCCAATGGCGGCGGGTGTGCGGCGGGCGGCAGACCTCCTGAAGCGCTCTTGGCAGGCGCACAAGTGGCTCTATCTGCTCCTTGGTGTCGCATTCGTAGCGTACTGCGTCGTCTCGATCAGTAAGCACGTGCACTTCCAAAGCACAGGCTACGACCTGACGATTTTCGACCAAGCGATCCGTCATTACAGCCAGTTCAAGGAGCCCGCCAGTAGTCTCAGGGGGTTTGAGAACCTGCTCGGCGATCACTTTCATCCGATCCTAGCGGTGCTTGCGCCGTTATACTGGCTGATGGATTCGCCGGTCGTCCTGCTGGTCGCTCAGGCGGCGCTCGTCACTTTCGCGGCGCTGCCGGTATTCTTGTATGCCAGGCGCCGTTTTGGCGAGCGCGTTTCGCTGGCGCTGACGACGGTGTTTCTGGCGAACGCGTCGCTTATTAATCTTATCCATTTCGATTTTCATGAGATCGCGTTCGCGGTTCCCTTGATAGCATGGGGGCTTTATTTCATGGAAACGAGGCGATGGGTCTGGCTCTATGCGTGCCTAGGACTGCTTCTGCTCACGAAGGAGAGTTTTGGTCTGTATGTCGCCACCGTTGGCCTGTATGTCGCGCTCTTCAAGGGCGAACGGGTACGAGGGTTGCTGATCGCCGTGGCAGGTATCGCCGCGTTCTTCGTGACGACCAAGCTGCTTATACCGCATTTCGCCGGAGGCACGGCGCATGGCTACTGGACGTACACGGGCCTTGGTGCCGACCTGCCTTCGGCGCTGCTTACTATCGCGACGAACCCGCTCATGGCGCTCGGCATGTTCTTCGTTCCGTTCGTGAAACTGGCGACGCTCGTCAAATCGTTCGGCGTGTTCCTGTTCCTACCGCTTCTTTCGCCGATCGTTCTCCTGAGCGTTCCGCTGCTTGCCGAGCGCTTTTTGTCGACGAACGAGAATTACTGGCAATCGGGGTATCATTACGGCGCGACGATCGTACCGATTCTGGCGTTCGCGTTCATAAGTGTTCTCCATAAGATCGCGACGACGAACAGAATAAAGCCCTCGTGGCGGGTTGGTAGCGTACGGGCAATCGTCGTGCTTTCGCTTCTGCTCACGGCAGCGTTCGCGCTTCGCACGCCGGCGACCGCCGTTTTTGACCCCGCTAATTATTCGCTGAGCAATGACGAAAAGGCAGGGTACGCGCTCATTGGCAAGATTCCGTCTGACGCGTCGGTCTGCACGACGAACCACGTCGCTCCGCACGTCGGAAAGCACGACCTGATACTGCTTGGTTTCAACCGTGAATCGCCGGTAAACGTTGACTGCGAGTATTTTCTGGTTTCGAACGTCCGTGACCAATCGCCGTACTTGCGCGAACGCGAAGTGATCGACGCGAACCGGTTCACGGTTGTGGAGTGCCGCGAAACATGGTGCTTATATGGCCGTTAGGAAGTTCGTTCGAGCGCGTGTTGGTAGACCGCGAGCGTCTGTTCTGCCATGCGTTTCCATGAATACCACTGCACTTGGCTCTTGCCGCTGGCGATCAGTTCTTTTCGGAGCGCCTTGTTGCTGATGACCTGACCGATTTTTTCCGCCATGTCGTCGATGTCTTTAGGATCGAAGTAATGAGCGGCTTTTTCGTACACCTCCGGAAGGCACGTGGCGTTGCTGCTCACTACCGGGGCGCCGTACGCCATGGCTTCAAGACCGGGCAGGCCGAAGCCTTCCATAAGGGAGGGGAAGACATAGGCTTCGCAGTTGCGATACAGCCACGCTAGTTCGTCGTCGGCAACGAACCCGGTAAAGTGGATGTTCGCATAGTTTCGTTTCGTAAAATACGTTTCGTTCTTGGCGTGACTTGGCGTTTTCTTGCCAACGAGCACGAGGCCGAGGTCCGGGTTCGCGCGCAAAAGCTTTTGGTGCGCGTCGCCGAGCCGGCGGATGTTCTTATAGTCGCTTTGCTGGCCTACATAGAGCAGGAATCGTTTGAAAGGCAGCGAGACGCTTTTCGGCGCGACGTCCGTGATGTCAGCTCCTTCGTAAGTGACGGTAATCTTGTCTTTCGGTATGCCGGCGAACCGGGCGAATTCGTTCTTGACGTAGTTCGTGGGGGTTATTATGTGGGTGCTCGTGCGGGCGATGCGCTTGAACACGAACGCGCCGACCATTTGCTTGGCGTGGAACACCAGCCAGTTCTTGTCCGAATTGTACGTTTGCAAAAGCGTCAGGTCGTGCACGGTCGTAACGTGGTTGCCGCCGTAGAGCACGGGTTGTTGCGGCATGCAAAAATGCACCAAATCGGCATCCAGCTCATCGAGCAGGCGCTTGAACCCTATCTGTTCGGCGAACGAATAATTGGCGAAGTCCGCGGCCTTTACGGCAAAGCGCGGGTTCGTCGGTTTCCAGTACTCAAGGTCTTTCGTCGGTACGAGTACCGTGTACTCGTTCGACGAGTCGGCATCCTGCAAGTAGGTGAGGAGCCGTTCGACGTACCGGCCGGTCGTCGAGTTGATGATGCGCGCGTCGATGACGATATGACTCATTTTTTGCCCGGCGTCGCTTTATGATACTCTTCGACTAAATAAAGCGGGCGCTGTTTGGTCTCGTTGAAGATACGGCCGATGTATTCGCCGATGATACCAAGCGACAGCAACTGCACGCCGCCAAGGAACAGAATGACTGCCATGAGCGACGAATAACCGCCTCCCGTAGGTACCCCGAACAGGGGTCGGACGAGTAAATAGACTATGTACCCGAAGGCGACGAGCGAAATGATGATACCAAGCATGGACGCGAAGCGGAGCGGGGCGGTGGTAAAGCTCGTGATGCCACTGACGGCCAAGTCGACGAGTTTCGGGTAGCTCCATTTCGTTTCGCCGGCAACCCGCGGATCGCGGTCGTAAAGGATTTCCTTCTTATGGAATCCGACTTGGCTGAATATCGCTTTGGCGTTGCGCTGCGATTCACGGTATTCCTTTATCGCGTTCACGACGCGTTTGTCGAGCAGGCGGAAGTCACCGGTGTCTTCCTGTATGGGTACTCGGGTAACGCGCTGCAACAGTTTGTAGTACTGCTTGCTCGTGAACTTTTTGAGCCACGTCTCGCCGTCGCGCGAACGGCGTTTGGCGTAAATGTCGTCGTACCCTTCTTCC
>JALRBE010000048.1:3348-7909 GCA_023262335.1 Candidatus Saccharimonadia bacterium
CGCGACGTCAGCAGCTTGAAGGCGGTCTCGCCCTCGCGACTCGTCCGCTGTCCGTAGGCGACGTCGACGCCCCGCTCCCACCGCGCGATCATCTCCAAGAGCACCTCGGGCGGGTCCTGGAGGTCGGCGTCGATGATGACCATGGCGTCGCTCGTTACATGATCGATGCCCGCGATCATGGCGATTTCCTTGCCGAAATTACGCGACAAATTGACGTAGCTGACCCGGCTGTCGTTTTTTGCCAGCTGCTTGATGATGCCGAGCGTGTCGTCGCGGCTGCCGTCGTTGATGAACAGGAATTCCAGCTTGTAATCCGTGACCGTTTCGCCGAGCCGTTCCAGTCGGGCATACAAGGTGTCGATTACCGGAGCCTCGTTGTAGGCGGGTATCAGCACGGTAATTGACTTCATACGTTCCAGTATAGCAAACAGTGGTCGGCTTAGGTGATTTCGTTCATGAGCGCGACTAAATTGGTGGCGGTAACGGCGCCGTTTTTCGCTAAGTACTCGGTTTTGGCCGCTGCCGATTCCTTTTCGCTGCCAAGAATGGCGCCGGCATGGCCTAGCTGTACGCCTGCGGGGGCATGGTGTCCGGTGACGTACGCGAACACCGGTTTCGTGACGTGCCGCGCTACGAAGTCGGCCGCGTCGTATTCGCTCGTGCCGCCGATTTCGCCGATAAGCACGATGCGATCGACGGCCGCGTCGTTCTGAAGCAGCTCAAGGCAGTCCACGAAGCTCGTGCCGCTTACGGGGTCGCCGCCAATGCCTATGACGTACTTTTGGCCGATGCCACGGGCTGAAAGGGCGGACATGGCCTCGTAGGTGAGGGTACCGCTGCGGCTGACGATACCGACGGTTCCCGGAAGTGCCATAGCCGCAGGAATGATACCGAGCTTGGTTAGGCCAGGGAGAATGATACCAGGGCAATTCGGTCCTATCAGCCTACTCTTCGATTTTTGTAAACGTTGTGAAATATGCAACATATCATGCAACGGCACGCCTTCGGTTATGCAGACGATCAACGGCACCTCGGCGTCGATGGCTTCGAGCATGGCGGCTTTGGCGAACGGCGCCGGCACGAATATGACCGTCGAATCCACGCGCATGTCCGCCTGAATGGCTTTGATCGAATCGTATACGGGAATCGTACCGACGGTTTGGCCGGCCTTGCCAGGTGACGTGCCCGCGACGACGTTCGTGCCGGCGGCGGCCATGGCGAGCGCATGGAACGACCCGTGCGCGCCGGTAATCCCCTGCACAATCACGTTCTTGCCACTAAGAAGCGCTTCGTTCATCGCGTCTCCTGTTTGGCGCGTTTGATCGCCAGTTCGAGGCTTGGCTGGATGGTCATTCCCGCTCGTTGCAATATGTCGGCGGCTTGTTCGTAGTTAGTTCCGGCCAATCGGACCGACAGCGCGGGCAGGCCAGGCAGTTTTTCGCTGGCCGTAACGATAGCCTTGGCGACTTCGTCGCAGCGGGTGATGCCGGCGAAGATATTGATGATGATGACTTTGAGGTTGGGGTATGTGACGAGCCGTTCGAATGCCGCCAGGACGCTTGCTTCGTTGGCGCCGCCGCCGATATCCAAAAAGTTCGCTGGCCGCATGCCTGCGTCGGCCACGGCATCGACGGTCGCCATGGCAAGCCCCGCGCCGTTCGCGATCGTCGCCACGTCGCCGTTTTGGTCGAGCGTCACGAAGTTCACTTCGGCCTTCCCTGTTTCGAACGCCCATTCCGGGTGGCGGAACGCGGCGGCGTCATCGAGCTCCATCTTGCAGTCGCCGGCGACGATATCGCCGTCATGAGTGACAACGAGCGGATTGATTTCTATAAGTAACGCGTCGTTCCGGATGAACGCGCCGTGTATTTTTTGCAGAAGGTCTTGGAGTACGAACGTTTTGTCTGGCAGGTCATAGTAGTCTGCCAGCTGCTGACCAGCCGCGTCAAAGTCGGGACGGGCGGGGAGAATAAGCGTGAAGTAACTGCCCTCGTCGTTATCTTCCACTTCGACGCCGCCGTGACGATGCGCCATGACCGTGATTGCTCGGGCGTTCTTGTCGACGAGCAGAGAAAGATACAATTCGGTTTTTATGCCCAGCAGCTCTTCGGCTAGGATTGATCGCGGCACATAACCTTTAACCTCGAGAGTCTTTAGCTTCGCGAGCGCGTTTCCGTACTCCTCGGCGGTTTTCGCGATCACGATGCCGCCGGCCTTGCCTCGCCCACCCGTTGGGACCTGGGACTTCAGAACGGCGGGGAGGAACGCAGGATCATCCTGCGCGAGCGCTCCTTTAGGAATAGGAACGCCATCTTTGGCAAGTACTCCTTTGGCTTCGTATTCAAGCAACTTCATCGTCTCTATGGTACCGCAGTCGTGTTCTTATTGCGAAGCAAGCGTTTGCCGTACTTGGTCGCTCGGGCTCTATATGACGCGGCGAAATAGATCAGCGCCAATACGGCGAAGGTGACGACAGTGTTCTGGATGATCAGGTTCGGTAGCGGCGGCTGGAAGTACAGGTCGATGAAAAACAGGATGAACGCGTGCAGGCAGTAAACGAACAGCGACTGCTTGCCAAAGACTTCTAGCACACCCCTGGTCCCGCGGCTAATAGCCCGTTCGAAGCGCCGGAAGATCATATAGAGCGCCGCGAACCACACGGTGCCGATCGCTACGCGGGCGGGCGCCAAATGGGTCTTGTCGAGGTACTGCCCCAACTCGGCGTTCAGTCTAAGGAGCGGGCTGTCGGGGGTGGCAACGAGCGGTGCTGCCACGAACAGTACGATGGAGGCTAGGTAGGTGATTATCGCCACGCCGCAGATACTACCGAATAGCGACAGTCGCAGCCGTTTAGGGAGATGCCGGTACCAAGCTTCCAGCTGAGGCAAATAGTAACCGATAACCAGCGCGCACATGAACAGCAGTTGCCAGGCGGCGAACGGCGCCAAACGGAGTTCTTCGCGCAAAAAGAACCAAATGGCGACGCTGGCGGCAATAACCAGTAGTCCCTTGCCTTTCGCGACCAGCCAAACCGCGAACGGCGCCACGAGCATAAACAGAGCATACAGATTCAAATACCCTGCCCACCCGAACGCATAGCGTAGCGTGAGGGTGTCAACAAGGAAACGCCACGGCTCGCGCGCATAGAGCGTCAGGTGGCTTTGGGGTTCGAGCACCGCCCAGGCCGTATAAAAAAAGGTAAAGAACGTCGCAAGAAAATACAGCAGCGCCGCTCGTTTCCAGATTTTTTTGAACACCTTCTTCGTTTCTTTCAGGACTTTGGGCGCGTACAGGTATCCGACCAGCAGGCCCGAAATCACGAAAAAGGCTTCGCCGGCAGAGGCGGGGAGTTTGCTACCGCCGCCAACGAAGGTGAACAGTGACGGATTCCAGGCGATATGCGACGTGACTATGACGATCAGGAACGTGCCGCGGAGCAGGTCGAGCGCAAGAATCCGTTCACGATGAAGCTGCCTGTCTTTGAGGAATTCGAACAAGCCGAACATTACTTGCCTGTGATCTTTTTACGGAGTTTCCGAAGGCCTGTTTGGTCCGGCGGGAGATCGCTCCACAGAATATTCTTTATATACCCGGCACTTACCTGCTTGTTCCGTTGAATGCGCCACCGTTCCGGAATTTTCTTTAAGCCGAGCAGGATGCTCATGCCTGCGCCCTTGAGCGCGGGAATGCCGGTTCCATTCTTGATCGCGTTGCCGAGCATGAGCCAATACGCCAGGTAGAAACGGATGCCGAGGGGAATCAAAAGTCCGAGCGGAACGTTCTTGATGTACACGAGCGGCAGGTTCTTGAACGTCTGGTACACCGCGAAGCCGCTTGCCATGCGGTTCGCCGTCGAGCCTTGGTTATGGTAAGCGACCGCCGCTTTGACGTAATACACCTTCCAGCCGGCGAGTTGGGCGCGCAAACTTATGTCGTTGTCTTCGTAGTAGGCAAAGAAGTCCTCGTCGAACAGGCCGATTTCCCTCAGCATTTCCGCCGAATACAAACTAGCCCCGCCAGTGGCACCCATGACGAATTCCGACCCTGGGGCGAGCCCTGTTTTGTCGCCGCGGTTCCGCGGGAACGGCAATCCCCATATGGAATACCAGTCACCGGTGCTGTCGATCGTCTTGCCGTCGCCGTGCAGTAAAAGGCCGGTCGTAATGCCCGATTCGTGCCGTTCAGCCGCGGTCACGAGGGTTTGCAGCCATTTTTCGTCGGCGACCGCGTCGTTATTGAACAGCGCTATGTAGTCGAATCCCTTTTCGAGCGCCCAGCGGATGCCTGTGTTGACGCCACCATCGAAGCCGAGGTTTTTGTCGTTATAGAGCGTCGTCAGCTTGTCGCCGTATTTTTTCTCGAGCTCTTTGAATCTTTCTGCCGAGCCGTCGTGCGAACCGTTTTCCATGGCAATGATAGTGAAGCCGCTAAACGTCTGCTTCGAAAGAGAAGCGATACACTTCACCGTATCGTCGATACCCTTGTAATTTAATACAACAACCGCGACTTGCTTGGAACTGTCCATAATGCTTTTTATATCTTATAATGTTTGGAAGTAATA
>JALRBE010000049.1 GCA_023262335.1 Candidatus Saccharimonadia bacterium
AGACATTACTACTCTCAGACGATGGCGATATCAAGATACGCACTGCTATCATTGAACACTCGCGGTCGGTGTTTGCAAAAAAGCAAGAAGTGATAGAGAAAGAACAAGAGCAGCCAAAACCCAGTAAGCCTAGTGTTGAAAAGAATAAAAAAGGAGGGGCTAAACCAAAGCCCCAACCTACAAGTGAACCAATGATTGACGAACTTTAGCTGTTGTTACGAGACTCGGCAAACTCGTCGTATAGCTGCCTCATCTCATCGTCAGTCAATACTGTGCCGAGCTGATGGAACTTCTCTTGATACTGCGTCAAGAAGTCGATAGCATCTTGAGATGTGGCGTGTTCGGGGTCGATTGTCTTCAAGTAGGCAGCGACCTTATCAATATCTTCTTGGCTTGCTTCGTATTCTTTGAAATCTGTCATTTTATTTGCTCCTCGCATATCGGTCGATAGCGATAAACGCACATAGCTTTTTAGCCGCTTTCTCCGATGCTATTTTCCTCATTATCTCACAACTGTCATTAAACGATAATATGTTGAGGCTGCCCTCATACACTACTTTGCGGTCAAGTATTGCTAACTTGCGATGATGACCGGCGGTATATAGCACCGTAACGCCCAGCGCTTGCAGCTCGTAGATAGCGTTGAGTGCTTGGTAATAGTAATCGCCGTCATGTTCGTTTGGATTACGAGTGTTTATGACTATCCGTACATTACGACTGCGTAGCTTAGTAAAGATAGGTAGAAGTGTCCTCATGCGCTTTTCCGTGATGAACGGACTCTCGATAATCACTTCGTCTTTACTGTGTAGCAGGTCGCGCATAAACGCCCTATAGAACGTGTCCTGGTCGTAGAGAGTGCTTTCACTAAACATGGTGCTTACTCTCCTCTGTTTCAGGCTCGACAATATGGATTTCTCCGTTATAAAATACCCAGCCTAGATCAGTTAGTTTTTGATGCATCAAAACTAAACTAGGTTCTAGAGTGTTCCACGACAAGTCGATGTGGCGCACCAAGAAAAAATCCTCGGCCGAATGGCTGGGGATTTTTTCTTGGTACCAATGTAGCCGTACTCGAGCCTCCACGCAAATTTGCTTTAGCAAATTTTAGCGCTGGAGGGTCGCGCAGCGCGGCGAAATTCTGCAAAAGTTTACTTTTGTCAGAATGAGCAAACGACAGAGGCTTCAGTCGATAGTCCTCTCATCTGTACCAAGCATAAACACTATGCGAAAGCATGATGTTTTTGTTTGGAAATAAAAAGCACCCATCAGGGTGTTCTGACGGTGGCGGTGTCAGCTTACGCTAACACCGCCACCATACGTCGAAGGTATTAGAAGCTCACGAGGTCGGCATGTCGAACGACCATGGCGTTGAAAGTCTCCTCGTCACCCGGAAGGCAGACTTCTCGGGTCACGTTCCACGTGTCGATTGCATACTGGAACTTACGCGCATTCTCTGAATGCGTATTTGCCTGCCGAAACAGAAACTCGCTACTGAGTGGACCCGAGTAAGCCATACCTTCAATGAGATCAAGGAACTTTCCTCTATGCCTCTCAAGGGATTTGACAATGAAATCGGCGACTTTGTGCGGGTAGTAGCGGCATAAGCTCTGCAGACTGTCACGATCGTGTCGTGTGAGGGGCAGTACGCTTGCGCGCTCTAAGAACTTCTTATATTTCTCGACGAACTTTTCATCAAGCTCCTCGTCTACTTCCATTGAGTTCTCCTGGTGTACGAGTTGGATTGTGAAACTATACTTATTATAAACTATAAATATATAGTATGCAAGTATATGTCCGATCAGCCTTGATAGGAATTGTGATGTCTCTCGTTGCTACATACCAACATAAGCATTTTTTTAAAGCATGATGTTTTTGCACAAGTTTTATTGACAAATAAAAACAAAAATGCTACTATAAAACTATCTTTTCAAGGTGGAAGGATACTCATGAGCGACTGGAAGGGTTTGCCATGGCTGACATCAAGAGGATCTCGTCGAATCTCGAAGAACCATTCGACTTCGGCAATAACAAGTCATACGGGGGTCGCTACTACCTGCATCTCGAAGATGATTGTCACATCACTCTTCAGCTCCACCCCGACCAAGGGTCGATTCCTTATGGAAGATTTCGTTTCTATGTCGACTACATGATCGCTCCCGTGTTCGGCACAAGAGTCGGCGGCGATTGTTCCGGGTCGTTAACGCTCGACCGCTTTTTGGCTGCCGGCACTCCTGTGCTTGGCAGGTTGAAGCTTGTGGCCGTCAGCTACGATGTGCGGGTAAGGTAAGTCCCTACGTCCGCGGCAAAAGCCCTGCGTTCGACGTAGGGCTTTTTGCTGTCGTCCGGTCGCCAGCTAAGGCCTTGCGCAAGTTGTGCGCCTCGACTTTGCCATTTGAAGCTCACCACTTCGATATATTGTTTTTTATTAATATTATGTTATAATATGATTGTACCTCTGGTACGCTCACGTGCCGCCTGGAACATACCACGCCAGCCGGTACTACCCTACCGCCCTTTACGGGCAGAAAGATGGTTGCAATGAAGAATCTCCGGAACCGTCGCAACACGCGCATCACCGCTAGCGTGCAGGTCGCGATCAGGCATATGGCCCAGTGCCTTTATGGCCCCGAGCAGCTTGACCCCGCGCCGCAGTGGGACAACTTCGTGTGGTTCGACGAGTACAGCGCTACCGACATCAAGTCAGTAGATATGACCAAATCGCTCGGGTATCACTCCCTCTCGCGTAAGGTCTACTTCTACAAGGATGACCAGGCGCTCGCCTATGTCAACATGGTCGGCGAACAGTACCCCGGCTCGGAGGAGCGACGGTGGGCCGCTTACGGCCTCTTCTACCGACAAACCTGGCCCGAAGTGACTGGCAGTGCCTTCCACGTTCCCAAGCAGGCCGAGTTCTTCACGCCAAACGGCGTTCTGGTCGCTGACTGACCAATCCGCCCTGTTTTACCCGCACGAGCTTATACCTCGTGCGGTTTTTTTGTTTGCCACACCATAACACTCAAAATTGACAATATACTGCATTATTTGTATAATAATTTTCATCGTCAGAGTCACCCTACCGAAAGGCCATCATGACGACTCCGCACATTACCAAAACCAGAAGTGCAGATTACCCGTTCTACGACTACGAGCACGCCCGGCATGACTACAAGCCATGCCTCACGGTAGTCTCCGTCGAGAACACGTCGCAGGCCCCGTCCAATACACCGGACTTGCGCTATGCCATTGACTTGCCACTCCGAGTCAGGCGTAGCGACGCATGGCTACGCATTGCCGAACCGTTCGACCTGTCGGGGGACACTACCTTCGGAAAATTCCTGCTTGAAAGGTTGAACCTCATCGAGGGCGTCATGGCGATTCCTCATCACAACAACGATCACCGTATCAGCGTGTGGGTCCCGGGAGCCATGACCGACCGCTATTGCAAGCCGGAGGTCGCAGAACTCGTCAGGAATCTTCCGGATTCCATCTGGCTCTCCATCGAGTACGCGGTCCATCGCCACGAAAGCCCTGGCCGCCGTATCGGCGAGTTCATGAAGCGTCTCTGACCGCCCCTGTGGCACCGGCCCTGACATCGTTGGGGCCTTTTTATTTGCCACCCCTGTATTTATACGCGTTTTCGTGGTACGATTACCTTCATGAGTCTTATCTTCAAACGCACCAAAATCCTGGCCACTCTTGGCCCATCAACCAATACGCCGCAAATCGTCGAGGAGCTGATCGCTTCCGGCGTGAACGGATTCCGTCTTAACTTCAGCCACGGCACTCACGAAGAGCGCGACGAGCAGCTGCCATGGATCCGCGATGCCAGCAAAAAAGCCGGCAAGCCGGTCGCCATTTTGCAGGACCTCCAAGGGCCAAAAATCCGTCTTGGCAATCTTACGCAGAACACCGACGTCAAGAAGGGCGACGAGATCGTACTTGATTTTGCCGCCGAGCATGACGGCTTGACGTTCCCTGTGCAGTACAACCTGGCAAGCAAAGTAAAGGTCGGCGAACCGATTTACATTTTTGACGGCAAGGTACGCACTACCGTCATCGACATTCCGTCCGACACCGCCATTAAACTGCGCGTCGAAAACGACGGCGTGCTGATGAGCCGCAAAGGCATCAACCTGCCCGACACCGACTTCGGCGGCGACATCCTAACGCCGAAAGACATGAAAGACATCGAATACGGCGCGAACAAGGACATCGACTACGTCGCGCTTAGCTTCGTGCAATCAGCGGAAGATATCAACAACTTGCGCCAAATCCTGGTGAGTCTTGGCTCGACCGCCCAAATCATTGCCAAGGTAGAAACCAAAGCCGCCATCGAGGACGATGCGCTCGAAGCTATCGTCAAGGCGAGCGACGGCGTCATGGTCGCCCGCGGTGACCTGGCCGTCGAAGCCGGCGCCGAAATCGTGCCGATCGTGCAGCGCCGTATCATCGCGCTGTGCCGCAAACACGGCAAGCTTTCCATCGTTGCCACACAAATGATGGCCAGCATGGTCGACAGCCCGGAGCCGACTCGTGCCGAAGTCAGCGACGTCGCCAACGCTGTTATTTTGGGCGCCGACACGGTCATGCTTTCGGATGAAACGGCAAATGGCAGCTATCCGCTCGAAACGGTCGCGGCCATGAAAAAGGTCATATTGTACACGCAGGAGCACGTCAGCGTCGCCCCTATTACCGACATCATCAAGGGCACCAAGAGCGCACGCGACGCGATCAGTTCCGCCGCTGTGGAACTGGCAGAGCAGCTTGGCGCGAAGGCTATCGTAGCCGAAACCAAGTCAGGTGCCACGGCTGCAAGCATTGCTGCTCGCCGGCCGAACCTGCCAATCGTGAGCGTTACTAGCGAACCGCGGGCGGCTCAACAGCTAGCATTGAGCTACGCGAACAAGTCGTTCGTGCGACCCGACGGCGAACGGGCCGGGCTCGAACTCGCCAAGGAACTGCACGCGAGCGATTTCTTCAAAAGCGACGAGCCGGTCAAGGTCGTCATCGTCAGCGGCAAGCAGCCAGGTCTCATCGGTGGCACCGACACGATTCGTATCAGGGTCATCGAATAGCACACGAATGCTCAATAAAAAACGGCCTCCGTTACCCGGGGCCGTTTTTTATGCTCACGCCAGCGCGGTGCTTATTACAGCTAGTTACTGGCTGCGAACTCCGAAAAATCACCGCCATCGTAGTCGCTACGGACCGACGATACCAATTGCTTCAAATCTTGCTGTTGCTTGACGCCGGTATTCAAAATGCCTACCGGATCGAAAATCGCCCGTATGTCTTCGATCAGCTTTACGACGTCGGCGTCCAGCTGCTTGTAGGCGAACGGAGCCTTTAGCCTACCTTCGCCGGCTTCGGCGATCAAGTGCCCGCCATGTGCTGCCACGACGACCGACCATTCGTTCAGGACTTTGAAAATCTTTTGGCGATCGGCTGCTTTTTTGAGGTCGAACACGGGCCGGCAGTAGTATACGTTCGTTCCGGCGTGGCCGTATAGTGCCATCACCACATGGTATTTCTTTTCGAGTTCGGTGACCGCTTTGGCAAAATCCTCGAACCGTTCCGGTGGTATGTACGTGCCGTCGAGTAACGGCGGCGCGCTTTCGCCGCCCTTTTCTTCGGTCATGGATAACACGGTGACTTCGCGGAGCGCACGCAGTTCATCGGCACGAGGACCCTCGCGTTCGATGACCCATACCGTGTCGTCGCTTTTTTCGAACAGTTTCGCGATCTTTTTGGCCGCGTTCTTTTTTACCCTGCCGCTTTTGTCATCAAATTCGAACAGAACGATTCCAGCAACGTCGCCTTGGCCGCGAGCTTCGTCATACAGAGGGTACCGCTTGCCTTTTTTTGTGGCAGCCTCGAACAGTCTGCCGTCGATCAATTCAAGCAGCGTCGGTCGCAGCTCGCGGAGCTGGTCCATGCCGTCGCGGAGGGCGTCATGGCTGGCGAACGTTACCGCGCCAATCAAAGGATCTTTGGTGACCACGGCGGCTTTCATGATGATTTCCGAAATGACACCAAGCGTGCCTTGGCTGCCAACGAAGAGCGGCGTCAGGTCGATCGAACCGTCCC
Source organism: Candidatus Saccharimonadia bacterium (assembly GCA_023262335.1). Classification (GTDB taxonomy): domain Bacteria; phylum Patescibacteriota; class Saccharimonadia; order Saccharimonadales; family Saccharimonadaceae; genus UBA2112. The sequence goes on from JALRBE010000049.1 coordinate 6,088, forward strand.
GGCGCCAAACGTCCACTATGTTATACCCGGCGTTGTCCGGGACGCCCGCAGCAATAGTGTCGAGCAGCTCGACGTTGTCGTTCAGCAACGTATCGATGCCACGGTAAATTTCGCCCTCGAAATCCTGCTGCCCCTTCTTTTTGTTCAGTTCGCGCTTGCTGATGCGCCCGGTCTGAATCACGTCGCCGTTGCTAAGTACCACCTCGAGCTGACTCACCCATTCGCCGATGGGGCCGTACTTGAATGATAAAACACCGCTGGCGTTGTTCGCGATAGCGCCGCCGACGGTACTGTACCCCGACGAGGCGGGATACGACGGAATCGTCAGGCCCTGCAAATACAAGAAATCGTTCAGCGTCTTAAAAGGAACGCCCGGCTGCAGTCGCACCAACTTTTGCTTGGCGTCGATCTCGAAAATCGCGTTCATGTGCGCGAGCATGTTGATGATGACGCCCGAGCCTATGGCGGCCCCGGTTTGGTCACTGCCAGCGCCTCGTGCCGTCAGCGACAGCTTATGACCTTTGTCGGCAAGTTGCCACGCGAACCGTGCTACCTTACGGATGTCGTTCGTGCTGCGCGGGTGCACCACCAAATCAGGGACGATCCGCAAAATGCTGCCATCGGTCGAGAACCGTTCCCGTACCGCGTCCGAAGTGGTGATTTCCCCCTGTAAATGCTCGTTCAAATACTGCGCGACTTTGCTCATGGTGTCCCTATGATAGCACAAGCAGATTGATTCCAGAACACTCTGGATTAACAGGGTAAAATAAAGTATAGTAGTGTGGACTGCACAGACGAGTGGTGGCTGCGTGAAACGCAAATCATGAGTAGACACGTCTACCAATTCCACCGTCTTGCAATCATCGTCCGTTGATGACTTAAAACTCCGAATATACCTATACCTACAAAGTTACGCGCGAGTGGTGGAATTGGTAGACACGCTAGCCTTAGGAGCTAGTGCCTCCGGGCGTGAAGGTTCAAGTCCTTTCTCGCGTACCATAAAGATCAGATCTCTTTGGAGGTCTTTTCTTTTTTGACGGCATTCCTTCTTACCCGGCTTGAACCTTCACGATTTTTTGCGCAGCAAAAAAGTGAACGTAGCGCCCTTCGGCTTCTTCGCCAAGTCCTTTCTCGCGTACCAAAGAAAAAGCCTGGTTTTTGCCAGGTTTTTTCTTTGGTCATTTGCGAGCAAGAACTTGGTTCTTCACCCGAATTTGCTTGCAAATTCAGCGTGAAGGGTCGCGCAGTGCGGCGAAATTCTGCAAAAGCTCGCTTTTGCCAGAATGAGCAAACGACGGAGGCTTTAGCCGATAGTCCTTTCTTTAGCAGCTACGGTTCGCTCCGTATGCAACATTGTGTTTACGCGAATTATGACATTTTTCTTGACGCCTATCGCTCTTATGCTCTACACTGAACCTAAATCTACTATAAGCGGGGACGATTGACGTTGTGATTTACGCATCGATAAACAGGACACGGCTCGTCGCGGTGAAGCCGTCCACCATTTCTTATATTTTGGAGGCATACCATGGCTAGGCTTCCGCAACCAGGTTCAGACAACGGCACATGGGGCGATATATTAAACGACTACCTTTCGCAGACACACAAGCCTGACGGATCCCTCAAAGACGACGTCGTCACGAGCAGCTCGATCGCGCCTGGCAGCATCACGGTTACCGAGATCGCCAACAACTCGGTCAACCTCTCCAAACTCAGCGCTACGGGTACAGCCAGCGGCACAACCTTCCT
>JALRBE010000004.1:0-11490 GCA_023262335.1 Candidatus Saccharimonadia bacterium
CCATGGTGATGCCGCGTTCGATACCCGCGACCACCAAGTCGAGGTCGCTTTGCTCACGCTCTTCAGGCGTCAGGAACGCTTTGAACTCGCCGTTCACGCGGCCCACGCGGAGGCCTGCGACCGGACCGTCGAACGGCGTGCCGGTCAGCATCAGCGCCGCGCTGGCGGCGATCATCGCTACCATGTCCGGGCGGAAGTTCGGGTCCATGCTGAGCACGCTCGCGACCACCTGGACTTCCTGGCGGTACCCCTTTGGGAACAGCGGGCGAATCGGACGGTCAATCAAACGGCCGATCAAAATAGCTTCGTCGCTCGGGCGGCCTTCGCGCTTGATGAACCTGCTGCCGCTGATCTTGCCCGCGGCATAAAACTTCTCTTCGTAGTCGATGCTCAGCGGGAAGTAATCCAGCTGCACGGGGCGGCTGCCGACCATGGCCGTGCCAAGCACGACAGTGTCGCCGTACGTCGCGAGCACGCTGGCCGTCGTGCGGAAGCCGACACGGTTGACTTCGAGCGTCAGCTCTTTGCCGGCCAGCTGCGTGCTGACACGGATGATATCTTTGCCAAGAGGATTAATGGTACTCATTGGGTCTCCTAATTGTTAGCGGAGAGTAACAGGGGTGAAAATTCTGCGATGAAAATTCTCGTCTCTATCACTTTCCGCGGTTATTACCTCTTAATTATAGCATTTGTCGATTAGTTTGACGAAGTATCGTATAATTCAACCCCAAGCAGGAGTCCCTTGCTCGCTCTTCCCGGCAGAAAGCAGGCAAAAAATGCCACCGAACGTTGCGATCTCACCGATTGTCGTCGTGCTAGCAGTCATATTCGTACTCTTTTTGCTTCTCGAGGCGTTCCTCGATTTGCAAAAGGATCGAAGAGTCAAAGGAAGTCACGAACGCTACGTGCTCGCCAGCTGGCTGGTCGTCGTCTTGCTGATCAAGCAAGCCTTGACTATCGTCATAACGATCATCCTGCTTGGCGTTGATACCAACTACATCTTCGCCGGAATATGGACGGCGATGGCCATCATGAACGCCTGGCGGCTCTTCGTGGCGTTCGACGACGACAACTGGTTCAACGACCAGTTCACGAAGCTGAAGAAGCGCTTCAAGCAAGGCGTCGCCAACTTGAAGGGACGTCTCAGCTCGTCCGGTTCGCCGTTGCCCTCACCCGCCTGATCTAACGTCAGGCATAGCCCCGCTACGGCGGGGCTTTCTTTATGTATAATTGATAATTATCATTTATTATTGTAAAATAATAGTTATTCAAGCATCCAGCTAGAACCTTTCACGGAAGGCCAGCCAATGACCGTAGAAATGGTTGACGACCTCTTATCCTACGTCGGGACCGTTCTCTCGCTCGCGTTCCTGGTCGTGTACCTGCTATACCGCATGGCGCTCAGCAAAAACCGAGTCGTGCTCGCGAACTGGGGTATCGTCCTTGGCGCCATCATCGTCGTCCTGTACGTTATCCGGGCATCATTGAACCTCTGGCTAGGGAACTTCGTCGATGCCGGTTTCATAACCGCTTCGGCATTGCTATACGTCTACCTTTGCCGGTGGTTCTTCGACGGAGACAACTGGTTCAAAGACCAGTTCACGAAGCTCAAGAAGGGCTTCAAGAGCGGCGTCGCGAACCTCAAGGAGCGGGTCGGCTCGCTCGGTTCGCCACTACCCTCACCCGCCTGACTTTCATGTCGGGCACAGCTCCGCTACGGCGGGGCTTTTTATTTGCCCGCGTATATATCATCGGCAGGCACGCCGGTCGTAAGGTAGATCAGGCTCATGGCAGCCTGAGCCATTTCGTCGTTCGTCAAATGAAAATCACTTGAACGGGCAGATGGTGCTTCGAGTGATGAATGGCGAGTGACAGTGGCTTGCGGCAGTATCTCTTCGTGCTCTTGGCGTGGCCTGAGGTTCGGGTCTTCGGGTGGTTGCGGCGGCATTTCTTGCCTGACCGTTACCAGTTGGGCGAGCGCGAGATCGCCAAGGTCAGCGGTCAGTTCGGCGGCGCGCGGCGCGTTCAGTTCCCCTTCCCAAAGCGCGAAGTCGATTGCTTCTTGGTCGCTTGGGCCAGAATCGGATGGAAAGCCTTCGTGTGACATCTTCCTTCTCCTTTCAATTATTATTATACCAAATATGATATATTTTGTCAATATCACTACGATGAACGTCCTCTGTCGCAGATTGACATATTACCCATAATATGAATACAATATACCTATTCTTGTTCCCAACGAACGGAAGAACCATGTTCCTTGTCAAACACCTGAGCGACCACGAGTTCTGGGCGAACGCTTCGTACCCACGGCGAGTATATGGCCTGTGGGGCAACTACCTTGCCCTAGTAGCGGCCATAGGGGGGATCGTACTGCTGCTCGTTTCGAATTCCGCGTATGCAACGGTACCGATCGCGATTAACGTCGTTAGCATAATCGGCAATTGCATCGGCATCGCGCTGTTCGAACGAAACGCCGCGAATCATCGCGAGCGGGCACGCGTCGAAGCACGCGACAGGCAACGCTTCGAGCAGTTCGCACGACGCACCAACATGAAGAGCGTTCCCTACCAGGTACTCGCCAAGCACGTGCGTGACGTACCGGTGAACAGCGACATGAGCACACAGCCACTCGGCGACAAGCTGGCCGTGTGCCTGCGGCACCCCGAACCGGACCAAGAAGAGGCCATCAATGGCTACTTCGCCCGGACCGCGGCGATCATGGCCGCCGCCTCGGCATTGCACGAAGACGACGCGGCATACGCCGAAGCGCTGACGGCCGTCGACACGCACGCCGAAACGCTCGCGGACCAGCTGCGCTTCATCGAGAAGCACCGGATCGCCACGATCGACAGCGAACTGGAGGTCGAGCGGGCACGCGTGCGGGCCGCGATCGACCGGAGCTACCAGCCCTGACGCCGCAGTCAGGAGCAAGACCAGGCGCGAAGCATCACTTCGCGCCTTTTTCATTGGCAGCAGCTGGTACAATAACGCTATGACGTTACTCCGTTTGGCCATGGCCGTGGTTGCCCTGTTTGTCATCCTTGCCGTGGTGCGTTACGCGGTTACCGCGTATCGTCGCCACAAGGACGGCGAGCCAAAATGACGCTGCGCTTTTACGTGAGCACCGTCGCCGACGGCTCCATGAAACCGGCCGACAAAAACGTTGCCACGGTCCTGCCGGCACGCACCGCGTTTTTGGCCGCGCACGGCATCAAGCCTGCGAACACCACTCTTGTCCACCTCACCTACGAAACCGCCGACTTTTGCCGATACGTCACCGTCGACGACAGTCACAAAGGCGATGGTATCATTCGCCAACCAAGCTTCGACGCCGACGCGCTCGTCACGACCACGCCCGGCCACGCGCTGTTCTTGCCGCTTGCCGACTGTATCGCCGCCGTCATCCACGACCCGCTACGCGGCGTGCTGATGGTCTCGCACCTTGGCCGGCACAACCTTGAACAAATGGGCGGTACGAGCAGTATCGAGTACCTTGCCGACCGCCACGGCTGCGATCCGAAGCACGTTACCGTGTGGCTGTCGCCCGCGGCCGGAAGCGGCAATTACCCGCTCTACGGTTTTGGCAACCGCAGCCTGCATGACGTCGCCACCGAACAGATCGTCGCCACCGGCGTCCCGGCAAGCAGCATAGAATTGTCACCCATCGACACCACCGTCGACAGCGACTACTTTTCGCACAGCCAGTTCCTTGCCGGCAACCGGCCCACCGACGGCCGTCATGCCGTCGTCGCGGTCATGGACTAGCGGACGTCCCGCACCCGGAACCGAAGCCAACCGAGAACCAGCGGTATCAGCGCGAGCGCAACAAGAACGAGCGCGTCAGTGCCGCCAGCGGAGTTCTTGGCAATCTCGACGGCGGGATAATAATGGAAAACCGACAAGTATTCATAGTCCTTCAGCCAATCCACGCCAGCCGAAAACGTCGTCACGATGAAACTGCCGACCACCACGAACGTGCCTATGGGCATGGCGATACTGCGTTTGCCCGTGGCAAAACCGAGCGCATAGACCACCGAACCGAGCGCGCCGAGCAGCAGCCACGTCATGCCGAGCAACCGCGCCAGCACCCACAAATCGATCGCCTCGTTGATGAACGGCTGGAACGCGAGCACCCCGATGCCAAGCATGGCGACGGTAAGCCCGATCACGACGAGCATGGCCAGCCATTTTTGCACGAACAGCGACGTCCGGCTGACCGGTAGCGACAACACCGTGCGCAACCGGCCCGTCTCTTCCTCCGAAACCGTGAGGCCGAGTGCCAAGATGATGACCATGACGCCGCCAAGCAGCTGTACGCGGACGTCGAACATCTGTGCCGCCAAATACGTGCCGAATTCTTTTAAGTTAGCAAGATCGCCAACCAAGCCCTGCAGCGCCGCCGGCATGTTCTTCAAGAGCGCGTCGAGCGAGCCGTCGGTCTGCATGGCCGGGAAAAATATCACCATCAGGCCGGCAAGCGCCAGGAATCCGAGCCCCCAGCCAGCCAAGAAGCCCCGTTTGTCCCTGATCGTTTGTGCGAACACGCTGTTCATTGTCGCTTCTCCCCGTCATCATAAGCGCCGCGGAACATCGCGTCGAGCGTCCGTTCGCTGATATCAACGTCCTCGATACCACGCTGCACTGCCAGCCAACGAAGCAACTCCGGCACCGCGCCTTCGTGCGTGAACGTGGTGATAACCGCGTCGTCCTGCTCGTCGTGCGTCGGCGCCAAAGAGCCCGGCGGCAATTTCACGATCTTATGCTTGGCACGAATACGCACCGTCTTGCCTCCCGACCGTTCGAGTTCCTTTTGCGACAGATCTTCCACTACTTTGCCGTTCTTCATGAGCAACACGCGAGTACAGACCTCGGCGACTTCCTGCAGGTAGTGTGACGACATGAATATGGTCGTGCCCCGCTTTTGCTCGGCACGAACCAGTCCAAGGAACGCGTCCTGCATGATAGGGTCGAGCCCGCTCGTCGGTTCGTCCAACACCACGAGCGCCGGCTCTGTCACGAAGGCCGCCACGAGGGCGATCTTCTGCTTGTTGCCACGCGACAACGTGCCGATTTTTTTATCGAGTTGCGGCCCGAAAACGTCGGTCAGCTGCGCCAAGCGCTCCGTGTGGTCGTCTGACGATTGCCCCAGCACGAAGTCGAGATACTGGCGCCCCGTCATTTTGAGCGGCAGTTCCATGTCGCCTGCGGCATAGCCGATGCGGGCGTGCGACTTGTGAGCGTTCGACGGCCTGACCCGTTTGCCGAACAGCTCGACCTTCCCCTGTGACGGCGACGTGAACCCGAGCAGCATGTTGATGGTCGTCGTCTTGCCCGCGCCGTTCACGCCCACGAACCCGACGACTTCGCCCTCCTCGACCGAAAAACTGACATCGCTGACGGCATTGAACGACCCGAACTTTTTCGAGACGCCGCTAAGTGTCATGACGGTCATGCTTTTGTTCATGGCACTAGTATATACCGAACGCGCTATAATAGTGACATGAAAGCATCAAAGGTCCTCTTTATCGTCGCCGCCATCATCGTTGGCGTATGGGTGCTCGGGCTCCTGCTCCGCCTGGGAGCGTGGATCTTGAGCAGTCTCCTCTACATTGCCGCGCTCATCGTCATCATCGGTATCGTTCAGTACTGGTGGAAGAATCGCAAGGGCAGCGCATCGGCGCGCCACAAGAACGCCATCGACGCCGAAGAGATCGACACGAAGAAATAACGCCGCCTCTCTGCTTCGCAGCAAAAAGTACCGCCATTTAAGCGGTACTTTTTGCCTAGGCTTATACGGCGAGCGCTTCGTGCCGGTCCATGACCGCGCGAACGACCTCGTGGCCAAGCCGTGGATGCACCGTCCCGACCGTTCCGTTGATCGGATATCGTCGCCAATCCACCTGCTCGAACGGTTCGTTCGCGAACGTGCGCACGTCGCCGCCGGCATTATGCAGTATGAGCGCCCCAGGCGCGACGTCATGCGGGTTCGACGGCCCCGGAAACACCGACACGTCGACGTCGCCGAGCGCCACGGATCCCATGAACAATTGATGGCTCGCGATCCGTGCGCGCGGAACCAGCTCCTGGAAGCGGTCCAAATCTGGCGTCGCCACCTTCCAATGCGTTTGTTCGAAACGCCGCACTTCGCTCAGCGTCCGTGGAGCGCGGTCACGGTCGACCGTCTGCACTTCCGGTTCCGGCGCGGCGCTCGTCTCGAAGAACGTTTTGCCGCGATGCGCCGAGATCAGCACCTTTTGATCTTGGAACGGATTGTAAATGGCGCTCATCGTCGGCACCGTCTCGCCCGGCATGAAGTGCGTCACCATGATGCTCGACGTGTTCTCGGTAAAACGATCGGTTTCATAACTGCGCACGAACCCTTTCGTGCCGTCGATCGGATCGATGATCCATAGCGGATGCTTGTCTGCCATGGCGAGGTCGTTCTTCACGGAATTCGACCGCTCCTCGCCCCACACCAAGTCGCCTGGAAACTCCTGGCCGGCCCATTCGATGAACGTGTCGTTCAGCGTCTCGTCGACGTTCGTTACCCACGTGTTGTCCGGCTTCTTGCGCTTGATGACGTTCTTGTCATGGATCATCTGCCACGCCAATTCGCCCAGCGCCCGCACCGATCCCATCATGAAATCGTAGCGCTTGTCGATTTCGCGCGTTTGCGTTGATAGTCTGTCCATAGTGGTGTCCTCCTCTGGTTCCAGCCTACCGTAGAACCGCGGCCACCGTAAGTAAATGAATTTACCCTGGAATTTCCCAGGCGGTGTCGATCGGCTCGTGCGACCCTTCGTCGACGCGTCGCAAAGCCTCGGCGATCTCGCCGGAAAGCGGCTCCAGGCCGGCAAGCTCGCTGCGGCCATACCAGTCGCTCGTGCCGTTCGGCGTCACGCCGGGCACTTGTTCGCCGCCAAACTCCACATGCCACAGGGCACCGGGCCGATGAATGATAACTTTGCCGTCCTTCATGTAGCGGAAGTTGGTCATGCACAGAAACGACGCTTGGTACTCGCCGTGAACTTCGCGGCGCTCCAGCTCGCTATTTAGACGGTCGGCTATGGATTCGCCGTAGCGCATTTTGCCCGACGGAATAGTGTAAATGCCCGCGAGCGGTTGACGCGTTGCCTTGTAGAGCAGCACTTGGTCGCCCGCCGTCACCAGCACCGACACGTGCGCGTACGGGCGCATCATCAACCGCGCGGCCGGCGACGAAAAACCGTCCGCGACCAAGTGGCCTTTGTGCGTCAGCGAATAGCCGTCGTTGCCGCCCTCCACGAGGTCACGCTGCCGCAAATGCCGCAAGTGGTAATTGAACGCGTTGCCTTCTATGCCGTCCGGCTTGAGCTGCTGGTACGTCAGCGTTCCGCGTTGCCGCAGCTGCATCATGACATGGCGCTGGATATGGTGTGACAAGTCGATATTGGTGGTCGGGATGTCATACTCGGACACGGCTTACCTCCATGTCGGCAGCCACATGCGCTGCTCCAAGTCGCCCGGCATGAGCGGCCAGCCGTAACTGATCGGCACGAAATACAAAAACCCGAGCACGATGACCGCCACGAACGCCCAATACGTTTGCTGCGCGGCTTTGCCGCCGAACCGCTCGCGCTGCCATCCGAACAGCAGCGCCAGCATGACGCAGGCAAGCAGCACCGCGAACACGAGCGCGATAAGGTAATGATAGAGAAACATCGGCCGGTCGATGAACGCGAACGGCACGAAGTTCACGGCGTACCCTGCGAGCAGGAACGCGACGGTTGCGCGCTTGGCACCGAGCAACTTCGGACGTGCCACCCATATAGCAAAGGCAGCGAGCACGGCAATGGCGCTCCCCCACCAAACCACCGGGTTGCCGAGCAAATAAATGTTGCCCTGCATGCCGTCTTTGCCTTCCGGTCCCTGCCAGTAATACACGCCGCGCAGCTCAAGCGGCCACGAATACCACTTCGACGCGTACGGATGCTCGACGTCGTTCAACGAGCCCTGCGCGGTGTACATCTCTTGGTTGAGCTCGACGAACTTATCCCAGAACGCCATGCGCGCCTGGCTATCGTAGTTTTCGCTGCCGATCAACAGCGAACGGAATTTGGCACCCATGAACGCGTCGCCTTCGCCACTTTTGGTCAGCAGGCTGAAGTGCGTCATGAAACAGCCGATATAAACTGCCGCCACGACGAACACGACTACTGCCCCTTCGGCGAGCGGACGCTGCCACCCGGCCTTTGCCCGGTACGAATCAACGAGCCATGTCACGCCCACGAGCCCGGCGATCGCTAGGCCGGTCCATTTGGTGCTCACAAGGATGCCAAGCAGCAAGGCCGTAAACAACACCCACGCCCAACGCCGCAAACCCTTGCTTTTGCGCAGCGCCAAGTACGCGCTCAAAGCGCCGAATCCGGCCAGTAGCAGAATGCTGTCCATCAGCACGAACCGCGACTCCACCAACAGCGCGTTCTCGCATAAAATCATCAGCGCGCCAAGCGCGGCAATACGACGACCAAGGCCAAGCTGGCGAACGATAACGTACGTGAGCGGCACCAACGCCGCGCCGGCGAGCGCCGGAATGAACCGTAGTAGTACGCCTGCCGGATCACCGCCGCTTAGCTGCGCAGGGTCGATCCCCAGCGCCCCGGCCGCGCCGGCGAATAGCAGCTTCACGAACGGCGGATGGATGTCGAAAAAATAGTGTCCGTCCAGGTAGTTGGCGGCGAACGCGCGGAAGTAGACTTCGTCGAACACGACCGCCGGTGGCAAATGCAGCTGCACCAACCTGGTCACGAGCGCAGCGACCGTCAGAATCCAGACTTCAGGATATTTGAATAGCCGCTGATACCATTTCATTCCCTTAGTCTAACAGATACGGATTCCCATACAAAAAGCCCCGCTTACGCGGAGCTTTTCGTTTTCGTTGCCAAGTGTTACTTGCGGAGACCGAGTTGGGTAATAAGACCCTTGTAGCCCGCGAAGTCCTTGCGTTCAAGGTAAGCGAGCAGGCGCTTGCGGCGACCGACCATTTGGATCAGGCCACGGCGAGCCATGTGGTCGTGCTTATGAACCTTCAAGTGTTCGGTGATTTCCTTGATACGGGCGGTCAAAACTGACACCTGTACTTCGGCGCTCCCGACGTCTTGCTTGCTCTTCTGCGTTGCCGCGATAGCTTTGGCTTTGTTATCTGCTGTAATCATCAGTACCGTATTGTAGCAACTTTTCCCCAGTTGCGCAAGAGGCGTTAGTCGGTAACGCCGAACTCGGCCAACGACTGCGCGTTCGCGACGTCCCAATCCGCCACCTTCGTGCGCCGCAGCTGCGTGCAGTACGCGCCCGTGCCGAGCGTTTTGCCGATGTCTTCGGCGAGCGTGCGAATATAGGTGCCGCTGCTCACGTGCGTGCGGATCTTTACTTCCGGATACGCATAGTCGACAAGCTCCAAACTATGGATCGTTACCTGCCGCAGAGGAATTTCGACTTCTTTGCCGGCACGTGCCAAATCATATGCCCGTTGGCCGCCTACCTTTATAGCGCTGTAAATCGGTGGCCGCTGCGTAATTTCGCCGGTGAACTTTTTGAGCGCGGCTTCAACGTCTTCGCGGCTTGGCTGCTCGTCGTTTACATCGCTCACCTCGCCCTCCGGGTCGCCCGTGGAGCTCGTTTGCCCCAAGCGCACCGTCGCCTCGTATACTTTGTCGAGCTTGGTGTAGCCCATGGCATTCTTCGTTTCTTTGCCGACGCATAATATCAACAACCCCGTCGCGAACGGGTCGAGCGTGCCGGTATGTCCTATCTTCACCTTCTTGCCTGCCTGCGCGCTTAGCACGCGGCGCACCCGCGCCACCACGCCGAAGCTGGTCATGCCGTCAGGCTTGTCTATGAGCAAAATTCCGTCTGTCATCAAGTAAGTAGTATATAGGATTGCAACGTATTCTCTTTGCAAAGAGCTGAGCGTACGTTCTTTTTACTAAAAGAACCCAAAGTCTTCTTTTGGTATGCAAAAGAAGCAAAACAGCTGCAACCCCTCGGCGAGCCAGGCAAACCGGGTCCTTGCTCGCCGTCGCTCGAGAACGCAAGCGGTCCAGAATGTTTATTTTAGTTATTGATTCTGGACACCCTCTCGCGAACGACTCGGCAAGCAAGGGCCCGCTTCGCTTGGTAGCCTGCGGACGTCGCGGAGGATGATACATATTTTATTCGCGGCTCTGCCGCGTAGACAATTAATTAGCCATGCCTCGTCCGCGATAGCCCGAAGCGCCCATGACACTTGGGACGGAATAGTTCGCGAGAGGGTGTTCGTTCGATCAATTAAGAGAATAGAACGGACCGACCGAAGGGAGTTCTCGAGCGACCGTTCCGGGTGGCTTGGGCGATACGGCGATATCGCGGGTAGAGGTGAGTTTTTTGATTCTTTTTGTCGATACAAAAAGAAGTGACTTGGTTCTTGGTCAATCAAGAACAAAAAAGTTATACTGAACCTATGCAAAAGATCCTCTTCGGCCTATTCGCCCACCCCGACGACGAAGCCTTCGGCCCGGTCGCGACGCTTCTCAATGAAGTCCGCGCAGGCACCGAACTGCACCTTGTAGTGCTGACCGGCGGCGAAAACGGCACCAACCCTGACAACCTGCCAAACCTCGGCGAAACCCGGCTTCAGGAATGGCGTGCGGCCGGCGCGCTGATCGGCGCTGCCAGCATGCATCACTTCGGCTATGTCGACGGCACGCTCGGCAATAAGGACCACGTCGCGATTACCGACCGCTTCATGGAGCTCGTCACACAAACCGTTGCTGGCCGTAGCGACGTCGACATCGAGTTCATGAGCCTCGACTTGAACGGCTATACCGGCCACATCGACCATATCGTCGCCGCACGCAGCGCCTGCCTGGCCTTCTACCGCCTGCGCGAGCAGGGTTTGCCAATGAGCCGCGTTCGGCTCGCTACGCTGCCACGCAGCATCATACCCGCCCTAAACACCGGCTTCGTGTACATGGAACCTGGCAAAACGGCCGAACAAATCGACGAGACGGTCGACGGTCGCGACCTCAAAGACGACATCCTCGAAATCATGCGCCAGCACCGCACGCAGCGCGGCGACTACGACTACACCGTCAAAACCCAAGGCGAAAACCTTGGGCTCAACTACTTCGTTATCAAGAATTAACCCTGGCCAGGAATGCGGTACTGGCCCGGTTCCGGCGCGGCGGGCGCCGGCGTGGGAGTAGGAGTGACAGGCTCGCTTGGCGCTGCGGCGTCGCCAAAGACATCGCCGGTAACGGCACCCGAAAGCGGTGCTGGCGGCTGACCGAAGTCAGGGAACGGCGGAGGCGGAGGAAGCGGTGGCAGGCTGCTGTCGCCTGGCAGTGGCGGGAGTGGTGGCATGATTGGTACTTCCGGCGCGGGAGCGGGAGCTACCGGCGCGGGTTCGATCGGAGGCAATGCCGGTGGCATGTCCGCGCCAAGCTGGGCTGCACCCTCAGGGGTACCGCC
>JALRBE010000004.1:11500-27912 GCA_023262335.1 Candidatus Saccharimonadia bacterium
AGTAGCGGCATCGGCGAACGGCGAATCAAGCGGCGGCATGATCGGCGCGACCGGATTGAAATCAGGCATCGTTGGCGGTTGTTGCTCAGGTGCCGGCGCGCTCGTAGCGAACGGATCGACAGCCGGCGGAACGCCTTCGTTCGGATCGTTCAAAATGCTGTTTATGGCAGGCATCTGCGCAGGCGGTTCGCTCGTGAACGACCCGTGCTGATTAATGATTTCTGGTGATGCCGAGGTGTCGGCCGGTTGCAACTCAGGCAGTGGCGGCAACGCCGGGAACGCTGGTTCTTGGGTCTGTGGCACGTCTGGCAGCGGCGGCAAAATCGGCTCTGCTGCCGGCTGCGGCTCTTCGGCCGGCGCAAGCGGCTCCGCTACTTCGGGCACGGGCGGCTCGGCTGCTTCCGGTGCAGGAGCATCGGTGATTTCCGGTTCGGATACAGACGGTTCGGGCGCGAGCGGCGGTTCCGACGCTTCGAAACCAGGCATCGCGCTGTCGCTGACGGACGTCAGCGGCTTGTCATCCGTCGTCTGTGCCGGTTCGTCGTCAGAACTCTCAAGTTCCTTCTCGATCTCCGCCATGGTCGGAGCCGGAGCGACCTGCGCCGTCAAGTCGGCCAAGCTCTCTTCGAGTTCCTTCTGCGCGTCCTCTTCGCTGCCCGTGAGCGCCAACGGAACGCTAGCGTCTTCGGCAACGTCCGCCGGCTTGTCCTTCTCGTTCCTGTCTATGGAAAGTTCCGTCGCGGAATCCTTCTTCTTGTTCTTCTTCGGCTCGTTCTTGGCGCGGTCGTTCCGCGGAGCGCCCTGACCGTTCGGAGCGATATCGTGCGCTTCCTCAAGCTTGGCAGCGATCAGCTGCTGGTTCGCGCCAGCCGCCATCAGCTGCGCGGCCATGGTCATCACGCGCGAACTCGTGCGATCGTTGCTGAACCTGGCCGTCGCCGACACGATACCGGTCAAAAATGCCGTCGCGATCTGTTCGTCAAGTAGCGTCTTGTCATCCTTCAGCCCGTCGGCAAGCCCGACGACCATCTCCGAAAAACTGCTCGCGGCAGCGTCATGCCAGTCTATCGTGCCGAGGTTGCTCTTCTCCTCGCCGATCGTCACCGTCACGACGGTCGCGTCGTGCAAGATCTTGCCGTGCGCGGCAAGCGCTTTGTCCAGATGGTCTTGGTCCTTCACTCCTATGGCGAGCACCAGCTCCACGTTGAACTCGCCTTGGCTGAAGTCGAGGTCCTTTTGCGTCAGCGTGGTCTTGTACGGGGTAATGAAAATCTTGACCACGTCGCCGTCCACCTTGTAGCGCAGATGGTCGGCCTTCTCTTTGTCGAGGGCGATGATGAAATCACGCAGGCTGTCAGCGGTGTTCTCGAACGTTTTTTCCGGCTCCAAAAAGCTGATCGCCGGCGGAATGGCGCCGCTGAACACGGCAGTCGCCCGTTTGTCGAGCTTGTCGAGCAGTATCGTCAACCCAAGCGCGGCCGACAACTCATCGACCGTCGGGTCAGTGCTGACCGTGACCAAAATGTTGCTGTTCGCCTTTATGCTGTCGACAATCTGTTGTCTAGCGGTATCCATCTTTTTTGTCTCTTTTTTGTTTCTACCAATGTAGTTTGCTAGCACTATACCATGAGCTTTATGCCCGCGTCAACGTTTTTTCAGCTACTTCGAGCAACACTTTACATTTACCGCGTTTTACCCTATAATCTCTTTTTGATTGTAAAAACAACTTATAAGAGGTAATTACCCCATGCCAATCATCAAATCAGCCATCAAACGAATGAAGCAGACGCTCGTGCGCCGCGAGCGCAACGTCGGTATCAAAAAAGACATCAAGACCGCGACCAAGGCATTCGCCGCCAAGCCAAGCCAAGCCAGCCTGAGCAAAGCGCAGAGCGAACTCGACAAAGCCGTCAAGAAGGGCCTCATCAAAAAAGCGACCGCAAGCCGCCGCAAAGCCAACCTGGCAAAGGCAGCCAAAGCAGCCAACGTAAAGCCAGCCGCAGCTGCCAAGAAGACCGCCGCGAAACCTGCGGCAGCCAAGAAGCCGGCAGCAGCGAACGCAGCTCCAGCCAAGAAGGCTCCAGCAGCGAAAAAGCCTGCGGCCAAGAAGCCAGCAGCCAAAAAAGCAGCCAAGTAACCCGACTCAGCCACCATAAAAACGACCTCGCCTACGGGGTCGTTTTTATTGTGCTGCCAGCTGCCGCTCCAGTTCTTCGGCCATCTCCATGAGCGTGACCTGCCGGAGCATGGCGGCGTCCTTCAGGTCGTCAGGAATTCCCTCTTCGCTCATGAACGCGTTCTCGATGCGCGCGACTTCGAGATGCAATACGCCGATTGCTCGGTGCACGGCCTCGGCGTCGGTCTTGTCGCTCGTGAAATAATCGATCATTCCTTGCACGTCTTCTTTCATGCTGGATTCGACGGCATCGTAATTCTCGTCGGTCAGGCCGATCGCTTCGAGCTCCGCAACATCAAGCGGTTCCCCCGTCACTTCGTTGAATACCGTGTTCCGCGCGGTAGCCCCGCGGGAGTCACTGTTTTTGCTGGTGCTGCGCGCGCCGTCGTCCAAATACAGCATAAGTTCGACATGCGTCAAACCTCTGCTCTTTTGTTCCAGCGCGTCACGGCGAATCTCGTTGTCGGCGGCATTCTGCTCCACGTCGTATTCGACCGCCGGGGCGGGCGCGGCTTCGGCGGCAGGCGCGAGTGCTTCGGCAGTACTAGGCACTTCCACCGGACGCTTGGCGGCATAGGCCACTTCGTTTTTCGTCAGGGCGCCGTTCGGCTCGCGGCGGTACACTGCCTTGGCGCGGTCGCTTTGGGAATACCACGTGTCTTTGCCGCCGCGCTGCGACGGGCCGTACGTGAACCTGAAGAAGCTGTCTTCGCGGCCAGCGAGTCCCAACGCGCCGATCTGCGCGATCGCCACTTGGTCGAGCAGCGACGGGTCGTTCAGCGAACCGTCATACAGTTCCTTCGCCGTCGCTTTGTCGAGCGGCATGCTGATCGTCACGACGTTGCCCGGCCTGCCGGTGTCGTCGTTGAAGCCGCTCATCTGGTAAAACAGGGTGTCATTGCCGTTTTCGTCGGTGTAGAACAACGCCTTTTCGTTGCCTGGCACAGGGCCCGAACCGTCGGTTTCGAGACCGTTCAATCTCAAATTCTCGGCGAGCGACCTGTTCTGGCGAAGCGTATCCGCGAGCGATACGTCACCGTAGTCTTGCCATCCGTTGCCTTCCGAAAGATTACGGGCAGCGCCGTCCTTGCCGGCGGCCGCGTGACGTTCGGCAATCACGGAAGCCAACCCGCCCTTTTCGTCGCGGTTCAAATCCATCGACGCGTACAAGCCCACGCTGCCACGTGACCGGTCGACCGCGCGACCTACCAGCTCTTCGCGGTAGCGGCGTTCAGCCTCGGCGCCGGCCGGGTGCACGTTATGGTTGGTGGAAGGTGCGAAATTGGACATGTTGGTTTTTATAGGTTCGTAATTTCATATTAGCATAAAAGCTTTAAAATGTCAATCGTTGCTGACGACGGACGTCTTGATCAACGCCTCTTCGATAAGCAGCCACGGGTCGGTGGCCGTCGATTTCATGGCAACGTCGGTGTCGGCAAAGATCAGCAGGATTTTTTTGGTGCCGCCCCGCCCCAGCCGCTTGGCGTACGGCGTCAGCTTGCCGAGCGCGTACGGGTGCGCGCCAATGGCGCTCGCCACCTCCGCGGACGGCTTGTCGGTAGCCCCAAGCGTGGCCAGCTGGAACGCTTGGCCTGCCAGCAAGCCGAACGTCATGTACGGGTCCTGGGCGGCTTGCAACGTTCTGATCATGCCGCTCGCTTTTTTGGCGTCGCCACGTAGCGCGGCCTCGAACAGATTGAACACGTTTTCGCTCGGGTTTGCCTCGATGACTTCTTCGATCACCCCGGCGTCGACCGTTTCGAGCACGGCCAGCTTTTCGATGGCATGGTACAGCTGCCATTGGTCCAGCCCCACGCGCGCCACCAGCTGAGCCGCAAGCTTGCGGTCAAGCGTCAGGCCCTGGCGGCTGGCTTCCTCGAGCGTCCACTTTTCGGCGGCCATGACGTCGCGGTCGCCCCACGCCATGAACTCGCGCACGGTAGCGTGTTTTTTGAGCTCTTTGAACGTCTTGGTGCGCTTGTCGGGCTTGGGTTCCACCAGCACCACGTGCACGTCGTCGCTCGTGCGCTCCAGCCAATCCGGCAACACGTCCCACAACTGCTTGTTGGCGGACAGCTCCCGTATGATGACCAGCCGTTCGCTCGCGAACAGCGTGCCGCCGAGCAGCAAATCCGGTAACTGCGGCAATGCCAGGTCGCTGCCATCATGCTTTTCAGCGGTACCCGCGAACCCAGCCGTCAACACGTCCAGCGCGCGCGTCAGCTCGAACGAATTGTCTCCCGTCAGTAGCGTAATCACTGCTACAAGTATAGCGTATTGGCACGGTCCAGCGCGGTGCCCGCCATAAGAAGCCCGATGTGCGCGTGCGCGAGATCCTCCTTGGCTTCCTCCAGGTAAAAGCGTACCGCCTTTTGCTTGAGCCCGAGTTCCAGCGAGATCGCGCCGATGCTCATGCCGCCCAAGTAGCGCCTGACCACGTGCAGCTTGTTGCCGTCAAGGAACAGCTCCGCCTCTTGCCGTGCCGTCCGTACGTCCAGGCCGCCGAACTTTCCGCGCGCTTCTTCGACCGCTACGTTCCTATGGTATCGCTTGGCGTCGGCGCCGTTTGGCACTTCGGGCATATATGCGTTCCTCTTCCTGCCGCTTTGAACTTGACTATGATCGTGCCGCACCGCGAGCACTCCTGCCCTTCGCGCCGGAACACGCGGGCGAAGTCCATGTAGCTCCCCCGCTTGCCTTCGGCGTTCACGTAGTTTTTGTCGGTGCTGCCACCCTTTTCGATCGCCAGGTTCATGACGTCGCGCAGCTCGCCGTACAGCAAATCGTACTCGGCGTCCGTCACGCTCGCCACTTTGCGCAGCGGATGGATCTTGGCGCCCCATAGCGATTCGTCGGCGTAAATGTTACCCACGCCGGCAACGACCGTTTGGTCCAGCAGCGCGGCCTTTATGGGCGACTTTGCCCGGCGCGCGAATCGTTCGCGGAACTGCGCCTGAGTAAAATCGTGCTCCAACGGCTCCGGCCCGACCTTCCGCATGAAGTCGATGTTCGGCACTTCGAGCGTGGGCATCAGCTTGACCCAGCCGAACTTGCGCTGGTCGTTGAAAAAAAGGTGCGAGCCGTCTTCAAACGTGAACGTCACACGCGTGGAGCGGTCTGGCAGCTCGCCGATCAGGCTGTCGTTCGGGTGGCCGGCACCAAAGCGGACTTCGTCCGCAGCTATTGGAATGGTGCTAGTAGAATTTAGCGGCTGGCTATATTCCACATTCAAGCTTCTATCTTCCAAGTTTTTGTCCACAAAAACTAATTGACCGGTCATCTTGAGGTGAATAACGAGAGTATAGCCCGTCGAGAGATCGATCATCAGCACCTTGGCACGGCGGCGTACGTCCGTGATTTTGGCGCCGATCAAAAACCGCTCCACGTCAGCGGCTGCGTTGGGGAACGATTTTGGCGTGTCGTGAACAACTTTTTTAATGGCGCGGCCAATGATGAGCCCGTGCAGGCCGCGGCGTACGGTCTCGACTTCAGGCAGTTCAGGCACGCAGCAGCTCCTCGATCGTCGCGATCGTCCGGTTCGTATCTTGGTGGTGCACCGCTCGCATGCCAAGCGCTTCCGCGGCCGTACAGTACCGCTCCACGTCGTCAACGAACAGGCATTCGTCCGGCAGGACGCCGAGCTTAGCCGTGGTCAGCTGGTAAATCGCCGGGTCCGGCTTGACCATGCCCACCTGGTACGACAGCACCGTTTCGTCGAACAGCCCCACCTGCCACGGCTCGAACAACTCGTTCAGCCAATCGTCCGCCGCGTTGCTCAGCATGCCTACCTTGTAACGCGGCTTCAGCTCATCGCGAATGAACGCGAACAACGGCACGTTCGGCGACGGCGAATTGAGCCGGCGTGTCACGTCTTGCCGTTTCAAACCGGTCATGGCGCTTATCTGGCCTATAAAGTTGTCGTAGTCCATGAACCCGGCATTGACCGCTTTGTCCATGTCCATCGCCTCGCGCATCTTGGCATCGTCGCCCGCAAAGAACTCCTCGCGTATCAGCTTCCAGCCGTCCGCCTTCAACACACCGAAACAATCGAATATCACCGCTTTGATCATTTCCCCTATTATACAACGGCGTGCAAATCAAACGGCCCGGCGGGAATGCCGGGCCGTTCGGTGAGGCGTCATGCCTTACATGTTCACTTTGTCAGACAGCTTCGAGAAGGTTGGGATTTGCAGTTGGAACAAGTTGCGCACCTGGGCCAGGTTAGCCTTCAGCGAGCCAGCAGAACCTTTGCAGGTGGTTGTCCACAGGGTTTGCACAGGCTTGTCGTTGTGCAGCGTTTCGAACACGTACAGCGTGCCGGTGGCGCAAATGCCGTCGGTATTGTTCGCGTCGCCAGTAAGCGCCGTGCCTTCCATAAGCTTGGCGCGGTTCAGCGCGGTCACAAGCTGCGTGTAGGCCTGGGCGTCGTTCGCCAGGTCTGATTTTTCGACCTCCTGCCCTACGTAGCCCACGTAGGTGGTCATGTTGCGAGCGTCAGGGGTGACGGTAATCGCGTAGCTGTGGAAGTTTTCGCCAGCGCGAATAGGTCCGCGGACCGACATGCGCACGCCGCGTTCGGCAGTGACCGTGGTCAGCGTTTGTTGCGCTGTGTTCGATTCAGGGCTTGGTGATGGCGATTGGCCGGTGCCGCCGCTAAACAGCGTGCGGCCAAGCGAAAACAGCGCGAACGCCGCGAGGCCAATGACAATTAGTACCAAAATAATCGGAATGATTCGTTGGAGTCCACTTCTATCCATAAGCTCATTGTATCATGTTTATGTTAAAAAGTCAATAGTATATTATAAAGTTTTCTGGTCCTTCACAATCGCACCTCGCTACTTTATACTTGTACTTAAGAGCTTATAAACAGAGGGGGATATCATAAGAGGTTGTATTCACAATCAACATAATTATGGTATAATATATAATCTTATGAACACTGTACAACAAAAGCAAAAGAAACCACTTACGCCGCGTCAAAAAGAGACTCTCCTGAAGGCTGTCAAAAAGACAGTAAAACAGTACGACGTAACACTAAAGCTGCTGTCTAAGACATGACCTACCGGCCTCTTCGTATTCAAGAGGCTGAATTTATCGCTCATAGCCTAGCTGTTGAGTTAATGAACGACGAGCATGAACCGATTCCAGCGTTTCATACTAGATCACCTGGTAAACTTGAAAGTTGCCTAGCAGAGCCTTTTCAGACATATGACGGCAAGTATTTGCACTATCACTTCGTACGCCGCGTCGCCCTTCTGTTTTATTTAGTCACTAAAAATCATTGTTTCTCGAATGGGAATAAGCGGATGGCGGTCACCCTAACGATGGTTTTTTGTTACATCAACAAAAAATGGATGAATATACGTCCTGAAGTTCTTTATGCGATCGCCAACAATGTAGCCAAAAGTCACGCAAGAGACAAGGACGAAATCGTTAATATGCTCACTCGTTTCTTTAAGGACTACTTGGTCGAATACCCTACCCACAAGAAATAGATTTACTGTTTCGTGCTCCCGAACCCGCCCTCACCGCGTTCGGTTTCGTCCAGCTCGTCGAGCTCTTGCCATACGGCCGTTTCGTACCGCGCCACCACTAGTTGCGCAATGCGCATGCCCGGTTCGATAACGAACGGATCGTGCCCCAAATTAATCACCAACACGCCGATTTCGCCCCTGTAATCGGCGTCGACCGTACCAATGCCGTTCACCATGGTAATGCCGTGCTTTATGGCCAGTCCGCTGCGTGCCCGTACCTGTGCTTCGCTACCTACTGGCAGCGCGATGGCAATGCCCGTCGGAATCATCATGCGCTCCATTGGTTCGAGCGTCACCGGCTCGTCCACGCACGCATGCAGGTCCATGCCGGCAGCCTGTGCCGTTTGGTATTCCGGCAGCACCGCGTTCGGTTTGAGCTTTTTGATGCCTATGTTCACTGCAGTTCCTTCGCTCGGTACAGTATGGCCGAATCACGGGTCGTCATGAACTTCACGCCCGCGTCGGCATTTGCTTCGGCGCTCAGCACCAGTTCGATCGCTTCGTCCACGTCTTTGGCCCACACCACGCTAAAACCTTCGGCCAGTTCGCTTTCGGTAAAGTCAGGCTCGCCGATGGCACCGGTCACCACGGCTGTATACGCGTCCGACACCTGGTGCAGGCCGTCGCCGTATGCGCGCCATTCTTCCACGCGGCCAATCTCGCCGGTGACTTCGGCGACCGCGCCGACCTCTTCCAAAAGCTCGCGCGCCAGCGCCAAAGCCATGTCTTCGCCCTCTTCTACCCCGCCGCCTGGCAACTTGTAATAATTCCGCTGCGCGGCATGCAGCAGCGCGATACGTCCAGCTGCGTCCTTAAGCACCGCGCGGGCAGCGAACCGTTTTTTGTATTCGGCCGGCTCGGCGCTAGCATAGCCAGGCTCCACGTCGTTTTGGCGAATAACCTTCAGTACTTCCACTACAATTCTCCCCAGTTCTTACCTATGCTAACGTCTACCTTCAGTTTGATCGGCAGCTCCGGCGCGATATTCTCCATGGTCTGCTGCAAGATTTCGGCAATCTTCTCGGCGTTTTCTTTTGGCGCTTCTACCAGCACGCTGTCGTGCACCTGCAAAATTTGTTCGCCCAAATCGCCGAGCTTGCGTTCGATTTCGATCATGGCAAGCTTCATAAGGTCGGCTTCGGTACCTTGGATCGGCATGTTGGCCGCCTGGCGCTTGGCGCCTTCGCGCACCATGAAGTTACTACTGTTGACGTCGGGCGTTGGTCGGCGGCGGCCATGGTATGTCTCCACGTAGCCGTCCGTGCTGGCCTTTTGCAGCGTGGCGTCGATGTACTTGCGGATCGGCGCGCGCAGTTCGAAATAATGGTCGATGTATTTTTTGGCTTCGGCCACATTCATGCCGGTCGCCACGCTCAGGCCGTGCGGGCTCATGCCGTACAGCACGCCGAAGTTGATCACCTTGGCATCACGGCGCTGCGCTTTGCTCACGTCGTCCAGCGGAATGCCGTACATCTGCGCGGCGGTCTTGCGGTGAATGTCCACGTCGCCGTTGAAGTCGTTAATCAGTTCCGTGTCGCCGGCCAGCACCGCCGCGAGGCGAAGCTCGAACTGGCTGTAGTCGGCGCTGATCAGCACTTTGCCCTGCTCGGGCACGAACGCCTCGCGAATGCGGCGGCCAAGGTCGCTACGCACCGGAATGTTCTGCAGGTTCGGGTCGGTACTGCTCAGGCGGCCGGTTGCCGCGACGTCCTGGTTGAACGTCGTATGAATACGGTCGTTCGCGTCGGCGACCAGCGGCAGCGTGTCCACGTACGTGTTCTTCAGCTTCGCCAGCTCGCGCGTGCGTTCGATCAGTTCGATGATCGGGTGCTGGCCTTTGAGCTTGTCGAGCGTTTTTTGGTCGGTGCTGAATCCGGTCTTGCCCTTTTTCACCCCTGTGGTTGGCAGCATGAGCTTGGTAAACAGCACTTCGCTCAGCTGCGCCGGGCTGCCAATGTTGAACTCGTAGCCGGCCGCCGTATACATTTCTTGTTCGAGCTTGGCCAGCTCGTCGCCAAGCTCCTTGCTCATGCTGGCAAGCAGTGACTTGTCGATTTTAATGCCGCGATGCTCCACCAAAAACAGCGGATGAATCAGCGGAAAATCAAACCGGTACGCGATGTCCGCCACCTTCGGCAGTTCCTTGAAGCCATCGAGTTGCCAATCGTATACCTGCCACAACGATTCCAGTTGCTCCAGCGGCGTCGTGATCTCGCCGCCAATGAGCGCCGCCAAACTGCGGTCGCGCCGTAGCGGATCGATCAAGAACGCGGACTGTCGCACGTCGTGGATCTGCGCGAAGTGTACGCCGTTCACGCCGCGCGCGGCGAAGTCGTGGTACAGCCGCTTCACGTCATAGGCTACCACGGTCGTCAGCTCGAGCGCGCGCCATACGCTGGCATCCACCTTGCCGAGCGGCATATGGTGCGCCGTGTCGCGGTCCGTCGCCACCCAGAGTTCGCCGTCCGCCAGGTCGATTGCTACCGGCCCATTGAGCAGCAACTGCTCTGGCCACGGCTTCTCCGCCATGTCGGCGGTCGCCAGTTTGTTTACGGCCAGCGCCGTGCCGGCGTGTTCGTCCTGCATGTGTTTTGGCAAGCGTTTGGTCAGCGAATGGAACTCGAACTTTTCGAGCACGCTCGCCACGGTACCAAGGTTCGTGTTGTCGATGTCGGTTTCGTCCCAGTCGATTTTTATAGGAGCGTCGGTAAAAATCCGCGCCACGTCGCGGCTGGCAAAAGCGATCTCTTTGTCTTCTTCCAGGTTGGTTTTTTGCACGCCCTTCAGGTCGCCGATATGCTCGTAAATGCCTTCCAGGTTGCCATACGCCGCTAGCAGCTTTGCCGCCGCGATCGGCCCCACCTTGCGCACGCCGGGAATGTTGTCGCTGGTATCGCCCACGAGCGCTTTGTAGTCCACGAACTGCCCTACTTCCACCTTGTACTTGTCCACGAACGCGGCTTCGTCGTAATGAATAAGATCTTTGCCGCCCACCTTGGTAATATACACGTGCGTGTTCGGCGCGATCAGCTGGCACATGTCGTAGTCACCCGACACCAAGCAGGTTTCGACGCCCTCGCCCGCCGCTTCGCGCGCGAACGTACCCATGATATCGTCGGCCTCGTAGTGGTCCACCTCGTACAGCGGCCAGCCAAAGCCGTCCAGCAGTTCGCGTAGCAATGGTACCTGCGCGTGGAAGTCCGGCGGTGCCGGCTTGCGCGTGCCTTTGTAGCCCGGCAGAATCGCCTTACGCTTGGATATGCTGGTGCCCTTTATATCCCAGGCCACGGCCACGTAGTCCGGCTCCAATTGCTTGATGATTTCGATGGCGATACTCGCGAACCCGAACACGGCGTTGGTCGGCGTACCGTCGCTCAGGCTCATGGTTGGCGGCACCGCGTAAAAAGCGCGGTAAAACACGGATTTTCCGTCGATGACGACAAGGCGCTTCATACTACCAGTATACCGTAGGCTACCGGCTTTCGTTATTGCCTATGCTAAGCCGTTCCGTCATTCGAAATGCGCGCGCAGCTTGCCCGCCCGGTTCGGGTGGCGGACTTTCGACATGGTCTTCTGCTCGATCTGGCGGATACGTTCGCGGGTCAGACCGACGATCTGGCCAATCTGGTCGAGCGTCAGCTTTTCGTAGCCTTGCAGCCCGTAGCGGTGCCGCAACACGAGCGCTTCGCGCGGCTCCAAGCCGTCGAGCAGCTCGCCGATCTCTTGGTCGAGCTGGTTAAGCAGCACTTGCTCCTCGACGGACGGCTGCGTGCGGTCTTCCACGAAGCTGCCGAGCGTCGACTCTTCGCTGTCACCCACTTCCATGTCGAGGCTGATCGGTTCGCGGGCGTACCCGATCAGCTCGCGGATTTTCTTGACCGGCAAGTTCATTTGCTCCGCAAGCTCCTCTTCGGTCATTTCGCTGCCGAACTCCTGCACGTGGTCGCGCTGCATGTGCCCCATCTTGTTGATGACCTCGAGCATGTGTACGGGAATGCGGATGGTGCGCCCTTGGTCGGCCATGCCCCGGGTGATCGCCTGGCGGATCCACCAGGTGGCGTAGGTACTGAACTTGAAGCCTTTGGCGTAGTCGAACTTTTCGACGGCGCGCACGAGCCCCAAGTTGCCTTCCTGGATGAGGTCGAGCAGCGGCATGCCCCTACCGGTGTAGCGCTTGGCAAGCGAGACCACCAGGCGCAGGTTCGATTCCAGCATGCGCGTCTTGGCGCTGTCGCCTTCGCGGGCCAGCTGTTGCAAATCGCGGATTTCGGCGCGGCTCCTGCCTTCGGGCGTTTCGAGCAGGTGCGCGGCGTACAGGCCGGCTTCGATCGCCTTGGACAGCTCGACCTCTTGGGCAGCGTCAAGCAAGGGACGTTTGCCGATCTCGTCCAGGTACACCCGCACGAGGTCCTGGTTCATCGGCTTGCCGGAATCCTGCCCCGCCCATATGTCGTCGTCGAGGGTCGGTTGTGGTTCCGTTACCCCGCTCGCCCGTAGCAGTTCGTCGGCAACGGCCTCCAATTGCTCGGCGCGCCGTTCGTCGACCAACCGTTCTCCGTTATCCGATTCAAATGCTTCCACGCTCACGTCTATCTCCCGTTAATCGTCTCAGTATAGGCACCCCTATGGCCGCGCGCAAGCGCTAGCGTCTTGGTTTGACCCCTGGTAGGAATCAACGTAAAATAAAAGGATGACGCAAGAGACGTTTCACCTGGCTATCATCCCCGACGGCAACCGCCGCTGGGCCAAGCAGCATGGCCTCAAGGGCTACAAGTCGCTGTACGACAAAGGCTTCCAGGGCCTGACCGACATCACCGAGACCGCGTTCGAACTGGGCGTGACCCATCTGTCGCTTTGGGGTGGTTCGCATGCCAACATCGCCGATCGTTCGACGGAATTCTTTACCAGCATCGACCGCGCGTTCCGCGACAACGTGGAAAAACTGGCCGACAACCCGGCCATCGAAGCGTACGACGTGCACATCAGCATCATCGGCGAGTGGCGCCACAGCCTGACGCCCAAGACCGTCGAAGTGTTCGAAGACGCCATGGCCAAGACCGCCCACCGCACCGGCCGCGAACTTACCATTTTGATCGATTACAGCGGCACCCGCGAACGCGAGGCGGCAGTGGCGTCGCTGGTCACCCGACCGGACGATTCGGCGGCTCCTGCCCGGTTACTACGCGAGCGTTCCTGGACCGGCCATTTGCCGGACGTCGACCTGGCGATCCGCACCGGCGCCTGGGAAGACCCGCATAACAGCGCCGGGTTCCTAAGCCTGTTGATGGACGAAACGCAGCTTTCGTTCCCAGAAGTCCTGTGGCCCGACTTCACGCCGGAGCTCCTGACGCGAATCATTAGCGATTTTCAAAAAAGAGAGCGTCGCCGCGGCAAATAACTGGTACAATTGTGCCATGACAGAACCAATCAACGTCGAGCTCATCGCCTTCGTCGGCCTGGCGGGCACCGGCAAATCAGCGATCACCAAGTACTTAGGTGAACTGGGCGTGCCCAAAGTAAGCTTCGCTGACATCATCGCGAACAAGGTCAAAGAAGCAGGGCTTGATTTCACCCTCGAGAACGAGCGCTCTGTACGCGAAAAACTGCGCAACGACCCCGCAGGCGACCTGGTACTCGCCGAAGTTATCACGCAGATCCACAAACTGGTCGAAGGTGGCCAGCACCGGATCGTCGTGGACGGCCTTGGCAGCTGGGAAAGTTACAAGCGCATCCGCCATGAATTCCCTGGCAGCCTTACCGTGGTGGCGCTTACGGCCCGCCGGCACATCCGCCATCGCCGCCTAACGAGCGGTGAACATCCGATGACCACGCAGCAAATCGACACGCGCGATTACGACGAAATCGAAACTCTGAACAAGGGCGGTGTCATTGCCATCGCCGACTATTATTTGTTCGATAACGGCAGCCTTGAACAGCTGCATATCCAAATCGACGAGCTA
The DNA here is from genome assembly GCA_023262335.1 of Candidatus Saccharimonadia bacterium. Lineage (GTDB taxonomy): Bacteria > Patescibacteriota > Saccharimonadia > Saccharimonadales > Saccharimonadaceae > UBA2112. The sequence continues at coordinate 25,171 of JALRBE010000004.1, forward strand.
TTCCGCCAGATCGAATTCTAAGCGTCGCCGTTCAGTTCGAATTCGGCGGTCAAGAACTTGCGATAGTCTTCGAGCGTCGCGAAATCGTTCTCGACGAAAACATCTGCCTTGGCTTTGACGGCAGCCATGTTGAGGGCGCCGTGCGGCGCGTCGGCCGGCGGGTGCATCTCGCGGTCTTCGTCGGCCTGGAACTCCTCGAACGTCACGTCGTCCTCATGGCGGTCCCTGTTCGCTGAGCGTATGCGTTCGTACCGTAGCCGCTGGTCGGCGTCTACCCACACCGCCACGCCGCCGTTCGCATGAATCACGTCTACCTCGGCCGGATGACGAATACTGACGAGCGCCAACCCGCCGTGTTCAAGCCCGCCCTGTTCGGCATGGTACTTTTCGATGGCCTTCGTGAACATCACGCCGTCGTCGCCGGATTCGTTGCGCCACTGCTTGCTGAGCGCGCCCTGGTTTTCGCGCGTGATCGGCTTGCCCTGCCGCGTCAGCTCTTCGCGCAGCAGCTCGCTTACGCTGTGAAAACCGTAGCCTTTGAGTTCCACGAGCAGTTTGCCGAGTTCGTCTTTGCCTGCGCCGTTCGTGCCCGATATGCCAACGATTTTCGGTAGTTTCATACGCTCATTATACAGGCCGGCCGGCTATTCCAACGATTCCCAGCCAAAACAAAACCGGAAGCTTTCGCTCCCGGTCCCGTATGGCGCTTGCTTAGTCTTCCGTCGGCTCGCGCAACTTGCCGTACACGCCCTTCAAAGCTTCGACGACGTCGTCCTGGTCAAGTTCGGACAGTTTGTAGTGCAGCTCCGTCGCCCTCATGGCGATGCCGGCGCCCGAACGCCATACGAGCGTGACTTTGGCGTCTTCGGCACGTTCGTCGTCCGCGAGGCGGACTTCGGGAATATCGCCCTCTTCGGCGCGTTCCTGCAGGTACGGCGCGAGGTCGCTCTCAAAGTTCACGGCATCTTCGTCGACAGTGGTCATGACAAGTGGATCTTTGGGATGTTTCAGATGATCTTTGGTAAAACGTGCTTTTTCAGTGATGAGAATATCCATAGTCTCTACTTTTCGTCCTTGTCAAAATCAGGTATGGTGACCGTTTCGCCGCTGGCAAGCTTTTTGCTCAGCATGCCAAGCGCGGCTTTACGCACGGATTCGTCGTATGCGGCTTTGTCGCTCGCCGCGTGGCGCTCCGCTTCGTAATTGCCGAACCGTCGCAGTTCTTCGGGGGTCAGTTTGGCGTCCTTTTCGCTGGCAGCCAGCGTTACCAACATGCCGCCTGCCGTGTTAGCCGATTCGCTACCCAGGTAGGTCTCGAGCACCGGAGCGCTCGCGGCGACCGCAAGTTCAGGACTCGCACCGAACCGGTCGCTCAGGTGGCTGGCGGCGAATTCGACGTCGCCCTCAATGATAGCCGGGTCGACGCCCTTGCCGCTCAGTACGTTTTCGACGTTATGCTCGATGGTTTCGGCGGCGATTTTGCCGCGTTCGTCGGTGAGTTCTGCCTTGACGGTGCCAAAATTTAACGCCGCGATCGCGACCATGGCACCAACGCCAAGCCTCATCATAGTGCTGCTGCCGCGACCGCTTTCGACGCTAAAACGTGCATACGCCTTCTCGGCGGGCGTGAACTCACGGCCGGACTTATCCATAGCTTCCTGGATATCATGCGTCGTTTGCGAGACGTAGCGATCAAGTGTCGGATTGTACCGTAGATTCAGCACTTCCTGAGCAAAATGATGAGCTTCATCATCGATGTCGGCTGGTCTTGGCTCGGGTGCTCGTTCATTACGACGTTTCTTGAATATCATACTTTCATTATAACACTTATGCTTTATTTTGTCAATCTAATGAACTATACTGTACGGGTACCGATCGGAAGGAACGCACATGGGACTGTTCGGCCAAGGTTACGCCGCACGTGCGGCCAGCGAAATCATCGGAGTGATCGACGCGAAGATCGCTGAACACAGCGACAACCCGGAAATCACCGCCGTTCTCGGCGAACTGCGCGAGAAGGCGACCGAGATCGAAAAGGCCGCCGACTCAGGCTGGTACTAACCAAAACCCCGCGAAAACGCGGGGCTTTCATTTGGTAACAAGTACCGTTAACCGAGGTATTCGTGCAGCTTCTTGGCGTCTTTGTGCTTGCGCAATTTGGCGAGCGCCTTGGCTTCGATTTGGCGGATGCGTTCGCGGGTGACGGCGAATTCCTGCCCTACTTCTTCGAGCGTGTGGCTTTTGCCGTTTTCCAGGCCGAAGCGCATCTTGATAATCTTCTGCTCGCGCTCGGAAAGCGTGGCGAGTACCGACTGCACCTGCTCCTTGAGAAGCTGGTTGGTCGCGGATTCCTCTGGTGTGACGGTGTCTTCGTCTTCGATGAAGTCCGCCAGCACCGAGTCTTCGTCTTCGCCGTCGCGGCCGACGCCGGCATCAAGCGAGGTGATGTCCTGCTTGATCTTGATGACGTATTCGACCTTCTCCGGTTCCATTTCGAGCTCTTTGGCCAGCTCTTCGATGGTCGGTTCGCGGTTGAGCTCTTGGGTCATGCGGCGCTGGGTGCGCAGCAGCTTGTTGATGGTTTCGACCATGTGCACCGGAATACGGATGGTACGTGCTTGGTCGGCGATTGAACGGGTAATCGCTTGACGAATCCACCATGTCGCGTAAGTTGAGAATTTGTAACCGCGACGGTATTCAAATTTATCCACCGCTTTCATGAGGCCGATATTGCCTTCTTGA
>JALRBE010000004.1:27922-43103 GCA_023262335.1 Candidatus Saccharimonadia bacterium
GCACACGGATCAATTTGTTGATTGTTTCGACCATATGGACAGGGATCCTGATTGTCCTCGCCTGGTCAGCGATCGCACGAGTGATAGCCTGGCGGATCCACCAGGTAGCATAGGTACTGAATTTGAACCCTTTGTCGGGGTCGAACTTCTCGACGGCACGGAGCAGGCCGGTGTTGCCTTCCTGGATGAGATCGAGGAAGTCGAGGCCGCGGCCACTGTAGCGCTTGGCGATCGACACCACAAGACGCATGTTAGCTTCGGCCATTTTGTCTTTCGGCTTGCTCAGTTTGACCGCGCGGGCCTTGAGCTTCGCCGTTTCGCTCGGAGACAACTCTCCTTCTTTGATTTTCGTCGATACTTCCTCGAGCTCGTCGCGGTTGGCAACGATTTCTTGGGCGAGCGCCAGCTCTTCCTCGCTGTTGAGCAGCGGGATCTTGCCGATTTCGCGTAGGTACAGGCGCACGCTGTCGTCGCTGATGTCGTCGAAGTACTGGTTATTGTTCAGCTCTTCCTCGCCCATCTCCTCTTCGTCGACCAGGTCGTCCATGACCGGTTCTTCGATATCGGCGATACCGGCGGCTTGCGTGTCGTCAGCCGGTTCTTCGGCAAGGTTGTCTTTTAGCAAAGTGTCATCGTCGGCCACTATTTCTCTCCTCTGATTAGTCGGCTAAGCCGGAGCAGGATCTCGTCGGCGGCACTGTCGTCGCCCGCGGCCCGCGCGGCTGCCTCTTGTTTCAATAATTCTTCTTTTGTGTCCGTTTTTTGGTAGTTTGCTTGCAACGATCGTAGCATCTCGGTCGTCGTGGCAATGCGATTTTCAGCATTCCATGCGACACTCTCTACGTCTGGGTGTAGTAATAACATTGTCACATACTTTTCGTGCGCCTGCAACCCCTGTGGCACCGCCTCTACCGCTTTGCCCGCGTGCTCGGCCAGGTAACGCGCCACCGCTCGCCGCTCATCGCCCTGGAATATCGCCGCGTTCACGTCCTTCAAAAGATCCTGCGCGTACGGGTCTATCAAGGCTGCCGCCAGTAGGGCGTCCTGGTTGCGGTCGGCCTTTTGCTGCGCGGTTTCGGTCGTGCGCGACTGCGGGTTGACCGCTTTTTTGGGAGCTTCGGCTACAACGGCAGCCTGCGACAGCTTGCGCGTCAGCGCGTCGCGCGTGGTGTCCGTCATGCCAGCGATCTGCGCCAAGTAATGGTCTTGTTCTACAGGGTCGCGCAGCGCCCGTATGACACCCATGGCCGCCGTGGTGAAGTTCCGCTTGCCCGCCGCCGTCGCCAGGTCTTCCCGGGCGGCGAACTGCTTGATTACCCAATCGACCACCGGTTCCGCGGTATCGATGGCCTTTTGCCACAGCGCGGGGTCCTGCTGAATCAATTCGTCGGGGTCCTTCGCGCCGTCCGGCAGGCTGATGATGCTCAGTTCCACGCCCACGGTTTGCGCGATCGGAATCGCCCGTTCGGTCGCGGCGATGCCGGCTTTGTCGCCGTCGAACGCCAAGCGGATCGTTGCCGACAGCCGCGACAACGCGCGCAGGTGACTTTCGGTCAGCGCCGTGCCGGCCGTTGCTACCACTTGTTTTATGCCCGCCTGGTGACTACTCACGACGTCCAGGTTACCTTCCACGATCACCGAATACTCGCTCTTGCGAATGGCTTCTTTTGCCTGGCTCAAGCCGAACACGTGCCGGCTTTTGTCGTACAGCAACGTTTGCGGCGTGTTGAGGTACTTAGGCGCCGTCGGGTCGTCCTTGACGATACGGCCAGTGAACCCGATCACCTGCCCGCTCGCGTCCATGAGCGGCACCATCATGCGGCCACGGAACAAATCGCCATTGAACCGGTTGATAAGGCCGGCGTCCCTGGCTTCGTTGGCACTGAACCCCCTCTTTTTGAGCAGTCCTGTCAGACCTTCGCCGTTGTCGGGAGCGTAACCTAGTCGGAAGTCTTGCACTACTTCTTTGTTCAGCCCGCGCTTGCCGAACACGTACTCCTGCGCGTGCTTGTTGCTAATCAGGCTCTGCTGGAAGTAGCGTGCCGCCAGCTCGTTCGCTTCGAGCAGGCGCTTTTTGCGCTTGGCAAGTTCTTGGGAGCCGCTGCTTTGGTACATCGATAAATCAACCCCGGCCCGGCGCGCCAAAAGATCGAGCGCCTGTTTGAAGTCGAGTCCTTCGACCTCCATGATGAAACTGAAGATATCGCCGCCCTTATTCGAGCTGAAGTCATGCCAAATGTGCTTTTCCGGATTCACGAAAAAGCTAGGGGTGCGCTCGCCACTGAACGGGCTCAACCCCTTGAAGCTCCGCCCTGCCCGTTTGAGCTGCACGTACTCGCCGATCACGTCCTCGATGTTCAGCCGCGCGCGTACTTCCTCTTTAGCGTCTTGCATAACACTAGTATATGGTAGTTGGTAAATAGTAGGTAGCGGTTACGCTTGCTCATTCTTATCGCGGTCCGCTTGTTTCATCTATAAACCGCTAACCTTTTATGTTTAAATAGGAACAAATGGATCCGAACCAACAGCCTCAGCCGCAACCCCAACCCGGGGAATTGCCGCAGCAGCCAACACCGCCCGCCGCTCCGCAGCCGTACGCGCAGCCTGCCCCTGCTCCTTTGCCGCAGCCGGTTCCGCAGCAGCAGGCGCCACAGCAGCAATGGCAGCCGGCTCCAACGCCGCAGCAACAGCCTGGGTACCCTCAGGCGCCGTCGGCATATGCTGCCCCCCAAGCACCGCAGCCGTACAGCGCCAATTATCTCGATTCGATCGCCCCGCCGCCTCCAAAGGCACCGTTCCTGAGCGGCACGTTCGGCAAACTGTTCTTCGTGCTCATCGGCCTGTTCGTTTTGGCGGTCAGCCTGATCGTGGCATTCAGCGGCCAAGACAAAACGGCCGACTTGCAGCAGATGGTCGTACGGCTCGAAAACATGAATAACAGCGCCAAAACCTCCGACAAATACCTGAAAAGTTCGAATTTATCGAACATCAACAGCACGTACCAAATATGGCTGGCCGGCACCAAAGCCCAAGGCGAGGAACTGCTCAAGCTCGGCGACGTCAAAAAAACCGACTACAGCAAAACGATGGTCGCCAGCGAGAAGAAACTCGCCACCGACCTCGATGCCAAACTCGAAGATGCCCGCCTGAGCGCGACGCTGAACCGGGTGTACGCGAACTCCATGACAGCCGAAACCGAAAAGCTCGTGGCCATGCTGACCGCCATGAGCAAAAAGAGCAGCTCGCAGAAAATCCGTGATTACGCGAAAACAGCCAACGAGACGCTCAAGCAGATCCAAAAGGATTTCGACGAGTACGTCGACGACGGGAATTAGGGGGATTAAGGGGATTCGTTAGTGGGGATTCGAGGTTAGTAAATAACCAACCCCCTAATTCCTAGCCGCTAGTCCCTAACTATTACTCACCAGCTCGTAACTGTGCCGCGCGAGGTCAAGAATTTCGTCGTCAGGCAGCTGGCCCGTGAGCAAAATAGTGTTCCAGTGGTTTTTGTTCAGGTGGTAGCCCGGCAGCACGCTCTCGTATTTTTCGCGCAGCAACAGCGCCAGTTTCGGGTCGCACTTTAGGCTGACGCGTAGCGGCTTGCTACCTTCTGCCACGATCGCCACGATCTTGCCGTCGGGCTTGTCGCCGTATTTGTACACGGCCGTGCCCTCGCCGAACGGGTAATCCAGCCAGGTCTTGGGTAGCTGCAATACGTAGTCTTCGAACTCCTTATGAGTCATCGTCATGACACGCGCACCTTGCCTAAGTAGTACTTGAGTTCCATGATGCTTCCGCGGATGTCGTCGATCGCGCGGTGCTCTTCGGGTTTGGCGAAGCGCTTGTTGTATTTGCCGTCGAACACGACCTTCCAGGCACTGACGTCGAGCATGCGGTAATGCAACCGCGCGTTCAATCTGCCCCACTCGTTTTCTATGAACTTGCGGTCCTGGTGAATCGAGTTACCCGCAAGAATGATGCGTTCGTCGGCGTCAAAATGCGCGTTCACGAACTCCAGCAATTCGTTTTCGACGGTGCGGCCATTCTTGGCTTTGTCGGAATCGTTCTGCGCGATCAGCGCGTCGCGGACGTCCGGGAACTTCTCCCAAAAGTCTGGCGCCGCCTTGATGCGGTTTTTGAAGAGGTTCGGACCGACCTTCTTGGCGGCCTCGTACGTGGCGATCTCGTTGAAGTCCCAATCCGTCACGATCGCAGCGACTTCAAGGATCCGGTCTTCCACGGGGTCGAGACCGGTCATTTCGAGATCAACCCACAAGAGTTTTGCTTTTTTCGTCATGCTACCAGTATAAACCATGCTGGGAGAACGCAACCGAGCCAGTGAGAAACAAAGGAAAAGACCCTCCGAGGAGGGTCTGGTGAGCAGTGGAAGACAGCTCAGGAAATGATGAACATTCCCGGCACGCCGGGAAACGGCGCGATGAAAACGTCACCATCGTCCTCATCGGTGGTTGGCGTGGTCGTCTGCTCTACCGTGGAGCCGCCTGAGGGCTGTTGTGCCGGCTCGTTGGCTGGAGCGGCACAGCCCGACAGGAGCAGGCCCGTGGCCAGTACAAAAACACCAGGCACGACTGCCGCGCTCGGAATCACATCAGCCAGTTTGCGCATGGAACATCCTTTGCTCGAAGCGATTCATACCAGATGGTATACTAATATTATACCATATATATTTAATAAAATCTACTTCTTCGGGGTGAACTGCAGGCTGAGGGAATTGATACAGTACCGTTGATCGGTCGGCGTACCGAGGCCTTCGCCACTAAACACGTGCCCTAAGTGGCTGCCGCAGGTCGCGCAGGTGACTTCGGTGCGGCTCATGCCGTGCGAATCGTCGCTAGTGAGCACGACCGTGCCTGGAATAGCATCGTAAAAGCTCGGCCACCCGCAGTGGGCGTCGAACTTCGTGCTGCCTTCGAACAACTGCGTGCCGCAGGCGCCGCAGCTGTACGTGCCCGGGTCGAACACGCTGTCGTATTCGCCGCTGAATGCCGGCTCGGTGCCCTTTTCGCGGAGGACGCGGTATTGCTCAGGCGTCAGTTCGTCTTCCCACTCGGATTCCGTCTTTTGTATCTTCATGTATTTAGTATAGTATTTGTTGCTTTAATGGCGCTTAATAGGTCGTACCCTCAACGTACTTCTAGCTGGAAAAATCAATTCTATGTTCCTGAGGCACCAGGAACCGAGCCACTATATGTTCTTGCGATTCCAAGAACCAAGAATCTTCTTTTCGGGTCGCCGAAAAGAATCAAAAGGCTCGTGACTGCCTCGCTTCTCCGGGCCCTCTCGCAAGCAAAGGTACGTCGCTCGAGAACGCAAGCGGTCCAGAATAATGAATTCAGTTACGGATTCTGGACAGCCTCTCGCGAGTGACTCCGTCCTTTCGCCTGCGTGCCGCTCGGGGAGTTGCGGATGCCACAGACCTAATTGCTAGTTCTACGCGGCAAAGCCGCGAATAGAATAATCAATCAACCATATGACGTCTGCAGAGCCCCGAACCGAGCTGGTACCGAACGACGGAATAGTTCGCGAGAGTCTGTTCGTTCGATTAACTGAAAAACAGAACGAACTGCCCTTTAGGGCATTCTCGAGCGACCATCGTTCGGTGACTGTTCGGTACGGCGGTTTTGCAGGGTCATGAGCTTTCTTGCTTCTTCTTTGGCGGTCCAAAGAAGAAGGCGCTTTGGTACTTTGGCGATTCAAAGTACGAAGCTTGAGTTCTTCGCAAAAAAACGAAACGAAACCCTTCAGTATTCTTTGAAACTACGATTCCTTCTTCTTATCCAAACGGTCGAGTTTGGCGAAATGGATGATCAAGTAAATCACGAACGCCGTGGCAATCAGCGTGATAAGCGACGACACGATAGCACCCCAGCCGATGGCGATTTCCTTTTGGTCTTCACTGGCTGAAAGCAATACCCACTTGAGACTGTTCAGGTCGACGCCACGTGTCAGCAGCGCCACTACCGGTGATATGAATTGATCGACGATCACCTTGACGCTGGCACCGGCCGCGGTACCGATAGCAAGACCGACGGCCAGGCCGATGACGCCCTGCGTACGAATGAAGTCGATGAAGCCGCTCACCTGGCCTTTGCCGCCTTGCGTCGCTTCGCCCGCTTTCGTCTTGGCCGCCTGGGCCTTTTTGACGGCGGTCGCTTTGACCGTTGCCGCCTTGGTCGTCTTTTTCTTGGTCTTTTCTGCCATAGGAACTCCTCGGTTATTTATTCTATTGTAGCGCATATGAAAGTCGCCGGGCGGCCTGGGTCACGGGTCGCGTGAGCATCCAGGCCGTCCGGCGAGGTGTCCGTCTCAGATCATGAGACGAAGTAGTGGCGGAGTGAATCCGAGTACGGGGTCATCTGCCGTGCAGCCGCTTGCGGCGCGTGCGGGCCCGGGGTGATCGTGATGGGTCGCTCGTCGTCGTAGAGCGCGGCAGCCGGAGGCCGGTGGCGCGTCAGAAGTCCGTGGTGGATGGCACTCCCAAGCGCCTCCTTGAACACGGTGTTCGACGAGTTGATGCCGCATTGCCGCCGAAGATCGTCGATCGACGCGGTTACCGAACATACCTGGCCGAGAGCGATTACTCGCTCGACCAGCTGCTGCCGTACTGATTCATCGCACATGATTCTCCTTGTAAGGTTCGTCGGTTCTTGCCGAATAATCGCTTCTTCCGTAAAAAGACCTCGCCTGGTTCGGCGAGGTCGTTCGGTGCGGATAAAGCAGGAACTAGCTCGCCGGGGCGCCACAAATCACGAGCACGAGGCCCTTGAATGCGACAAACTGACGTGAAGCGCTAGTTACCATGAGTACAATTTACTATAACTTGTTTAGATTAGTCAACTTGGACTACATTTTGTTCGGCGCGGCAATGCCAAGAATCATCAGGCCGGCACGGAGCGTGTCGGCATAAAGTGCCACCAGCCCTGCCCTGTGCGCCTCAAGCTCGCTGCCGACCACCTGGTTTTTTTCGTAGTAGCGGTTGAATTCCTGCGCCAGTTCGAACAAGTAATTGCATACGTGGTGCGGTTCGAGCGATTGCGTGGCAAGCTCCACGATCTCGCGGTACTCGCCAAGCTTGCGCACCAAAGCGCGGTCCTCGCTTCTCACTTCCGCCGGCAGCTGCGTGCCGCCGAGCTTTTCGAGGATGCGCCGCGCGCGGGCATGCGCGTACTGCAAGTAGCTGCCCGTGTTGCCAGTCAGGCTCACGGCGTCGGTCACGTCGAACACCACGTCGCCGCCGATTTTTACCTTCAAAAATTGGTAGCGCAGCGCCCCCGCCACGATTTCGTCGGTCGGTTCGCCGCCGCGCTCTTTTATGGCGTCGCCGAATTGGTCGAACAGCCAGCCGATCTCGATGACGTCGCCGGAACGCGAGCTCATTTTGCCGGTGCTCAGCTTGACGAGTCCGGTCGGATAATTCTTGAGTTTGCCCTTCAGTTCGGGAATCGCCAGTTCGCTGGCCGCGATCACGCCCTTGAAGTACGCGCCTTGTTCGTTGCCGGTCACCACGATGTTTTCGTCGAGGTTCGGGAAGTCGGCGTACTTGAGCCGTACCAGGCCCATGTCGTGCGCGCCGTACAAGCCGTTGCCGCTACTGCCAATGTAGACGTTGTCGAACGAGCCGTGCTTGCTGCCCTCGAACACGTAGGCGCCGTTTGATTCGGTGAACACGCCAGGAGTATTAGCAACGATCAGTTCCTTGCCCGGCAACTCGGTCTCGCTTTCCACGTAGCGGCGCTCGGTTGGCACGTTGCCCAGCCGCGCTACCACCGCGTCGATGGCATCGTAGCTCCATTTGGCGCACAGTTCGTAAATGGCCTTGTACGCAGGGTCGTCCAGCACGAATGACTGTTTGGCCAACTCGTCGATTTCCTTCTTGGCCTCCTCAGATTCCTTGTGCGCCTTCGAGCCTTCGGCGTACATCTTGCTCATGAACCGGTTTTGTTCTTCGGCCGGAATGGCCTCGAGCTTGGATATGTCGCCACCGGTCTCCTTGAGGATCGCCCACATACTTTTGCCCACGTGCAGACCCACGTCGCCGTGGTAGCTCACCCGGCGCACGCGCGCGCCGTCAACGGCATATAAGTTCGCCATGGTGTCGGCAAGAATGGCGTTATAGGCATGCCCAATGTGCATGGCCTTAAAAGGGTTCGGGTTGTTCGTTTCGATAACGACCGTCTGACCTGCCCGCTTTGGTACCGGTTCGCGGCGGGTCAGATCAAGCAGCGCCTGACTGCCAAGCGTCAGGTTAATGAACCCAGGGCCGGCGACCTCGACACTCGCGAACTCACCCGTTGCACTTAGCTTGTCGGCAAGCTCCTGCGCGATATCGCGCGGCGCCTTGCCGAGCGGTTTGGCCAGTTGCAGCGCCACATTCGTGGCATAGTCGCCAAACTGCGGTTCGGGGCGCGTCAGGCGAACGTCAGCGTCGACGTCAAAAAGTTCTTTTACGAGTTGAGCAATTTTGTTGTCCATCGCTATTAGTATAACAGAGGTTCGACGGAGAACGGCCCCTATCGGGCCGCCGTGCCTCGGTACGCGATAAAATCGATCCTGAAGTACAACACCCCCGTACCGACCGTTTTGAGAATACCGGCGCCGATGCCTGTAGCCCGGCTCGTGCCTTGCGGAAGGTTCGTATTGATCGACGCTACCTGCGTGCCGGCGATCGTGTACGTCGCGACGTTGTTCAGCACCGTGATGCCGAACGTCGTGAAGTTCGTGGTCACCGCCACGCCCGTGTCGGTCTTGGTGCGCACGCTGTTATTGGCCGTGACCGCGTACCAGTTCGCCGAAACGGTTCGGTCGTATTCGAAGTACGCCCCGTCGACCGCTTCTGCCGTGCCGGCATCAACGAACCCGAGCCGTATGACATATTCGTCCGTCGCGTTCGACAGCGTGCCAGGGGCGCAGCGTATGCGCAGCTTGCGCTCGTGATTGCCTGCCGTGCCGAATATAATCGACGTTGCCGCCGTGCCGATGAACGCCGAGCCGGCAGCGGTGGATCCGGTCGCAAGCTGCACGACCCCTGACTCGGTCTGACTGAAAGGTGCCGTCGCCCCCGCGGCAGTGCCCGTGCCCGACAGCGCGGACGAGAACGCCGTGCCGCTGATACCGTTGAAGAAATCCTCGATAAGCACCGATCTGCTCGTCGCAAGGTCGAACGGATCGACCGAGGCCCAGCGCAGGCCGCTAGTTTGCGAGGAGTCGGCCATGAGCACCTGTTCGTCCGTGCCCACGGCCAAGCGAGCATCAGCGGTGGACGTGCGCGTCAGCAGATCGCCCTTGGTCGTCAGCACCGACGCGCTTGCCGACCCGATTTTATACGAACCTTGGCTCGACTGCGGCCAGCGGCCAGGCGTGTTGCTGAAGTTCGTGCGGAACGCGAACTGCCAATCCGAATAATTGCCGAGCCGGTAGTTGACGTTGTTCAGGCCGTTCATGTGGAAGTAAATGATTTCGCGGACGACCGTGTGGTCTTCGAGCCAGTCCTTGAACTGATAAAAGATTCCCACGTTCGAGCCGGAACCGCCCTGCCCGACGCCCCATTCGCATATGCGCATCGGCTTGCCGTGGTCGGTCGCGAAGTCCGCGAACGCGTCGAGCCCCCATGTGCCGCCCTGTACCCACGTCCAGTCAGCCGAGCCAGGATACGCCGTCACGCCCACCCAATCGACGTATTCGTCGCCCGGGTACCATTCCTCAGGTGACGTCGCAGGTATTCCCACAAATGCGGGCACCACACGAAACTCGCGTTCGGCGCTATCTGCGACACGATGCTATATACGCGTCGCCACGCCGCCACGTAGTCGCTCGGCGCGTCGCCGGCGATCGGCGTGCCGTTCACCTGGAACGCCGACCATGGGTACCAGTCGCCGTTCATTTCCCAGTTCCAGCGCAGGAACACCGGCCCGCCGTAGTCCTGGAGCTGCTTTGCTCGCGCGATGATATAGGCGTCGTCGTTGCCCGCCGCGATACCCGCCAGGTTCGTCGAACCCGGATGAGACCACGCGATTTCAAGCGGCACTACCGTGCCGAAGCGCTCGTTCACCGCCGCGATATCGCTGAGCGCGAGGTTGAAGTTGCCGTTGTCGAGCATGAACGTCATGTACGTCGAAATGGCCGTCTGTTGCGACGCCGTCAGGAACGCGTCGAGATCCGTGGTAACGTTCGCCGATCCGACGCCGAGCGTCGTCTTGCCCGATTCCGCCACCGCAGGCGCCCGGCGCGCGCCTGTCAGCGCGGCCGAAGTCAGCCCAAGCCTGGCGTTGATCGCCTCGCGCTGCGCCGTGCTGACCGGCTTGTTCATGTCGGACGTGTTGTCGGCGTTGCCAAGCCCCACGTCGCCCTTTACGAGCGTGACGACGCCGGTTTTGCCCGCCACGCTCGTCACGGGAGCCGTTTGGTTCAGCTTGGTCTGCACCGACGACGACAGCTTCTGCTCCTGAACGGTCCCGTCGGCTAGCAGCGCATTCGTGATCGATCCGTCCGCGATACTCGCGGCGTTCACCGCGTCACTGGCGATGGCCGCGTTCGTGATGGCATTCGGCGCGATGACGTTCGCCGTGACCGCGTTGTCCTTCAGCTTGCCGTCCGACTTCAGGGACTCGAGCAAGTACTCGTTGAGAATATCTCCCCAAGTACCGTGGTCGGAACCAGGTTGCGGTAGTCGCGCCAGTGCTTTATGCCCCTATTAAAATATATAGTCACTATACCATAAGGGGCATGGCAAATAAACGGCTAGATGTCGCCTTCGAATTCGAAGCTTTCGCCCGCGCGGGACTGTTCTTCGGCGGCAGCGTACTCTTCTTCGAGCGCTTCGCCAAGCACGCCGCCAGAAACGGGGCTGATACCCTTGACCGTGTGGAGCAAATAGCGCAGCACGCGGTTGTCGTCGTGGTAGTTGATCGGTTTGTCGGTTTGTTCGTCTGACATGGTTTTTTTGTTTTTACTAACCTGTAATCTCATTATAGCACTAATGCTTAGAAATGTCAATATACCTAGTGAAAGAACGGTAAAAACGCGGTACTCGAACTGGCCGGGAGCGCCTGGGAGCGCTGCATGACGTACGAGAACTTCATGCCTGAGGTTGCGTTCGGCGTGCCGGACGGCACCGAGGAGACGGACACTAGGTCGCCGTCGGCGAGTTCGTATGTCGTCGACGCGTCGTTCCCCGCGAATGCCGTGTCGGCGATGACCACGCTCAAGCCGGTGTTGGCACCATTGACGCGCAGGTGTTGCGTACGACTCCTGCCCGACCCCGGTGAGGTGGTGACCACGTAGAATTTTTTAAGCGTGCACTCGCTGACGCGCAGCTGGCGTAGCGATTCGGTCGCGTCCCATGTCAAGCCGCCCGTTCCGATGGGCTGCTGGTACGTCGTCATGCTGTCGGACGGCGATTGCGGCGCCGAAAAGCCGCTCATTATCTCGCCAGGTTCCGAAGGCACGATGGTCAAGCAGGTTTTGAGCCGAACCGCCGCCGGCGACGCGCTCGGCGCGAGGCGAATGCCCATCAAATCGCCTGGCGCCACGGGTATCACGTCGGTAGCGCTGGCTATGGTCGTGCCGTTCGCGATCGTCGTGATCAGGTAGTCGTTCGGGCCGTTATGGCTGAACGATACGTCGTAACTCGTTCCCGAACCGGGCGCCACGTCAAAGGCAGCGACCAGTTTGGTCACCGTCACGTCGGTCGGTGCCACGATACCGTATGCCGTCGGGTCGCTGGCGAGCAGCTGCGAGGCGCCGCCGATCGGCCACATGTAGCTGGCCGCGGCGTTCGACGCCTGAGTGCCCGTTCCAGCGGGCAGCAGGTAGTGGTCCCCAGCCGTTTCGTACTCGACGGTCCAATACTGCGTGCCGATGGCCGCGGGCGTACCGGCAGGCGTGGCGCTCATGTCGATCATGCTGAGCGCGGCGACCGCGACGCCTCCGGTCCACGTTGCCGAAGTCGCACCGTCGGCTAGCGTGACCGATGCCGCGGTATCGGCACCGTCGTCACGGATCGTGAACGAGTACGCATTGCCGCTGCCCGGAGCCGTGTCGAAGTACACGGTGAGCTTGGTAATGGTAATGGCCTCCGAAACCGGCAGCGTGCGTGTGCTTTCGGTTGCCGACCACGCGGCAAGCGCCGATGCCGTAATGAAGTTGTATTCCGTCGCCGAAGCGGACGGCGCGTCGTTGTCGGCACCTTGCCAAAAACAGTTCATTTAATACCCCGTGCTGTCGGCGGCTATGGCGACCCATTTGCTGATGGCGGCGTCGTAAATAAGACCGATATGATGCGTTTTGCTCGCCGCGGTCGTGGACGGCAGCGTGGCAATGCCCGACGATTGGAACGAGGCGCCCCAAGCGATGGTATGCGGCGAGCCGGTATCTTTGATACGCAGCAATAGCTTTTGGCCGTCGGTCGGCGTGCCAGTCAGGTTCGTCGTCATGGACGACACGTTCGTCGCGAGCGCCGTCAGCAAAGCGACGTCGGTCGTGTCGGTATTGATGGCAGGGGTGGCACTCGAGCTGATAGCAACCGCGCGCGACGTGACGCGCTTGTTGGTCAGCGTCTGGGCAGCAGTCGTGCCGACGACTTGCTGATTGATGCCCGCGGCATCGTACGTGCTCGTGTTCATGTTGCCACCACCGGCGGACACGGTCGCCCAAGAGCCGTCACCACGCAGGTACGTCGAGGCCGACGCGGTACCTGTAGCAGCTAGCGACGAAATGGCGATGTTGGTCAGCGCATTGTTGCCACCATTGATGGTTTTGTTGGTCAGGGTTTGAGAGTCGGTCGTGCCGACGATCGTACCCGCAGGCGCCGAAATGGTACCGAGCACGCCGGACGTGAGCGTCGCGACGCCGGTGCCGGTAGCGCGTCGCAGCGTTTTGCCTGCCGTGCCCGAAAATACCGCTGCCTCGCCGTCGACGGAGCTCGTAGTATTCGTGGACGTATCGCCAAGGCCGCCGCCTGAAACGACGGACCACGACGCGGTAGTGCCGTCCGTGGTCAAGTACCGGCCGGAGTTACCCGTTTGGGTCGGCAGCACGTCGGCCGCCGTCACGGTCACGTTGCCCGAAAGCGCATGGCCGTTCACGGTCGTCGTGGTCGCGACCTTGCCGGCGAGCGCGCCGGTCAGCCCGGTCACGGAGGCCTGCGCGATGTTCTGCAACGTATTGTTGCCGCCGTCGATGGTTTTGTTGGTCAGCGTCACGGCGGCGCTGTTCTTGGTGGCGTCGCTGGTGTTGTCAACATTCGCCAGGCCGACGTCGGCCTTGGTCGGCGCGTAATCGCCGGCTTTGGCGGTCGAGTTGGTCGTGCCAAGCACAAGGCTACTCGTGCCAGCACCAATGGCAGCACGTGCCGTTGCGGCATCGGCGGCTGTCAGCAGCGACCTGCCCGTCGCCGTGGAGTCGGTGATATTCGCGGCGGCCGGCTGGTAGTCTCCCGCTTTTGCCGTACCGTTCGTGGTGCCGATCGCAAGGCTGCTCGTGCCCGCGCCTATGGCTGTACGGGCGCTCGCGGCGTCAGCGGCAGTCAGTACCGCCCTGCCGGTCGCGGTGGAATCGGCAATGCCCGTTGCCGGGTGCGTATGCGACGCAGCCGCCTTGCCCGCGAGGTCGGTCGTCAGGTTGGCGATCTTCGACTGGGCGATGGCAGCGCCCGTGGCGACCTTGACGTCGGTCACGGCGTCGTCGTGCAGTTTGGCGTTCGTGATCGTCCCGTCGGCGACTCCGCCGCTGCCCGCGGTGTTCAGCTTGTTCTGCGTGTCGGCGTCGAGCTGTGCTTCGGTAATGGTACCGTCTTGAATAACGGCGGCAGTCACGGCGTCAGGAGCGAGCGCGCTGCCGGTAATCACGTTGTCTTTGAGCGTGCCGTCCGCTTTGAGCGTCTGCGACAAATACTCGTTAAGAATGTCACCCCAAGTGCCGTTGTCTGATCCAGGTTGCGGAAGTCGCGCCATTCGTTTTTGTTTTCCTCACGGAACCGCCCTCACTCGAGCTTATTCCTTTTATGCTTTCATTATACAAAAGAAAGCGAAACGCGCAATAGAAGAATCGCCAGCCTATTCGACGGCAGCAAGCAAGCCCGTAAACAGCGGGTGCGGCCGGTTCGGTCGGCTCTTGAGTTCCGGGTGCGCCTGAGTGGCCACGAAATACGGGTTGTCCGGCGCTTCGACGAACTCGACGAGCTTGCCGTCAGGCGACGTGCCGCTGATGACCAGCCCGCCCTTTTCGATGTCATCCGCGAACGCTTGGTTCACCTCGTAGCGATGGCGGTGGCGCTCGACGACGTCGGTCGTGCCGTAGGCCTGCGCGGCCTTGCTGCCTTCTTTCAGGACGGCATCATAATTGCCAAGTCGCAGCGTGCCGCCGGTCGACTCTTTGCCCTGCTGGCCTTCCATTATGTACACCACGTTGTCTGGGGTGTTCGGGTCGAACTCGGTACTATGCGCGCTGACAAGCCCTGCGCGGCGCGCCGCCGCGACGACCGCGACCTGCAGGCCGAGGCACAGCCCGAGGTACGGCTTTTTGTGTTCAAGCGCGTAGGTAGCGGCCGCGATCTTGCCCGGCACGCCGCGTTCGCCAAAGCCGCCAGGCACCAAAATGGCATCGACGCTCGCGAAATCCTCGTCGTTCGCCGTTTCGGCGTTGATCCACTTGATCGTCAGGTTGACCTCTTTGTTCCAGGCCGCGCTCTTGAGCGCTTCGAGCACCGAAATATAGGTGTCTTCGTTGTCCATGTATTTCGCCACCATGCCGACGGTCACGTCGCGGTCGCGCACGGTGCTCTGCGCCAAAATGATGTCTTCCCACTTGCGCAGGTTCGGCGTCGTGTCGTTGCCGACGAACTTCGTGAGCACGTCGTTGATGCCGCTCGCCGCGATGGTAAGCGGCACCTGGAACACCGTTTTGGCGTTATGCAGCAATATGACCGCTTCTTCGGGCACGCCGCTGAACTGGGCGATTTTGCGCGCCACGCCGCCTGGTGCCGGGTCGTCACTACGCACGACCACGCAGTCCGGCACGATGCCGAAGCCGCGCAGTTCGTTGAGGGCGTTTTGTGCCGGTTTGGTCTTGAATTCCTTGCTCGTACCAATGAACGGCACGTACACCACGTGTACGTACAAGCATTTTTCGCGGCCCACGCGGCCGGCGAATTCACGAATCGCCT
>JALRBE010000050.1 GCA_023262335.1 Candidatus Saccharimonadia bacterium
AGATCGCCGTCGTCGCTCAGCGTTGGCAAGTCACCGCTACGTATGGTGAGATTCTGGCCATGCACCACGGAAAGATACTTCTTGTTGAAATACACTTTCAGAACGGCTTGGAGTGGCTGGCCATCGGCCGGGTACGTGCCTATCGGCACCGAACGCTCGATATCAACTGAGGCATAGCCGACGGTCCGCTCGTTTTTTTCGTCAGGGGTGGTCGCGTACGTAATCAATTTGTCATCATACGGGTTGAAGCTCTCCACCTGCGCCGCGAGCGGCCTCGACAACGTCATGTCGCTCAGGTTCACCCGGCGAACCGTATCGTCAGTCTGCACGAACAACAGCCTGTCGCCACCGCCAGCAAATACGACTTTGCTCGGCTGAATGCCAAGCGCGGCACTGACGTTCACCGTCTTTGCCGGTTCGTCGCGGTCGACCAACAGCCATTCCGTTTTGTCGCCGTCAAACGTATGCTTGATCAAAACGGCTTCTTCGTTTTGGCTCCAACTTTCCATGGCGAACGAGTGCGGCACGCCTGCCGCCGGAGCCGTGTACGCAGCAGCGGGAATGGTCATGGTCGTATAGCGTACGGAATCTCCTTGAATATCGGCAAGCTCGAACACGGGCTGATCGGCAGCAGGGTGAACAAGCAACCATTTGTGACCAGGCGATGCTAAACTGCCGGCAAGCGACGGAAAGACGCGCTGAGACTGCGGCGTCAGCTTGGTCGGAATCATGCGCGCGTAATTAATCCATCCGATCTGGCCAGGTTTGATGACGATCGATTTTTTCCATGTCCTATACCCGCTGCGGTCAAAACTCACGCTATGATTGCCGCTTGCTACGGTCGCCTTCGTATTCGTGCGCGTGCCAAGAGTCAGTTCGTCGAGCGTCACGGTCGCGCCGCTCGGCACGCTGGCAAATTGCAGCAACCCGCCTTGCTCGAGCCGGCCATCCTTTTGACTGAAGGAGTATCCTAGCACAACGAGCATAAGCAAGCTGACGATGACGATGACAGATACCGTCATGACGCCGTAAACGGCTGCGCGGATGAGCGACTGACGGCGTTTCGAAGCGGGCTTTTTCATTCACCCATAAGTATAACAGGTTCGCGCAGGCGGATTCGCTATTGCAAAATGCGCAGGCAGTACCTAAGATAATAAATACGAAATAGCCATAAAGGGGATAGGCATGAACAAACAAGGAACCATAACCGTCGGTGGGCAGGCGTACGACGCCGTAACAGGACTGCCGATAGCCGAGACTGCCGCGGTACCGCAACCGGAACCGAGTGCCGCGCACACGGCCACTTCCCACGCAGCGAAAATCCATGTCACGACGCAGCGTTCCTCGACCCTCAACCGCAAGTTCGTCGGCCAGCCAAAAAGGCTCCGCACGGACATCACCACGGCGCACCGCACGACGCCCGTCGCCTCCCAAACGGTTCATAAGCAAACGCATCCCCACGTCAAGCGCTTCGCGCCGCACCCGACCGCGGTTACCCGGCCAACCGAATCTCATGCCCCTGCCGTCGTGCACCCGCACGTTGCCAAAGCCCATGCGTTGTCTGCAGCCAAGGCGGAACCGCGAAGTGCCGTTCACGTTCCAGCCCGCGACACCGGCCGCGATACGATAGCGCGCGCCATCGAGAACAGCCACCCTCAGCGCGGAACGCATAAATCAAAGTTCTGGCAACGCCAGCGTGTCACGAGCATCGTGGCGGCAACCTTCGCGCTCGTGTTGCTTGGCGGCTACTTCACGTACTTGAACATGCCAAGCTTGTCGGTCCGCGTCGCCGCGGCGCAGGCTGGTATCGACGCAGCGTACCCTGACTACCACCCAGATGGCTACGCCCTGAACGGCCCGGTCACGTACACAGACGGCCGCGTCAGCATGAACTTCAAAGCGAACGCCAGCGAAGCCAACTTCACCGTCAACCAGAGCGAAAGCGGCTGGGATTCCACTGCCGTGCTCGACAATTACGTCTTGCCACGCGCCGGCAGCAGCTACATGCCGTTTACGGAACGTGGCCTGACCATTTATACCTTCGGCAATAACGCCGCTTGGGTCAACGGCGGCATACTGTACACCATCGACGGCGACGCGCCGCTCAGCAACGAGCAGATCCGTCGTATCGCGACAAGCCTCCTTTAATCTGTTATAATAGCTCCAATGAGCGACTCTTCAAAAATCGTCCGAACGCGCTTCGCGCCGAGCCCCACCGGCTACTTGCATGTCGGCGGCATCCGAACGGCCCTGTTCGCGTTTTTGGTGGCACGTCAAGCCGGCGGCCAATTCGTGCTACGCTTCGAAGACACCGATAAAAAGCGCGAGGTCGCAGGCAGCGCCGAACACCTGATCGCCAGCCTTAACGCCATTGGCATTACCTACGACGAAGGCCCCGACATCGGCGGTCCGGCAGGCCCGTACGTGCAAAGCCAACGACTTGAACGCTACAAAGAGTGGGCGCAAAAACTTATCGACCAAGGCAGGGCATACGCGGACCCATACACGAGCGAAGAAGTGCAGGCATTCCGCGAGCAGGCGCAGGCAAACAAGCAAGCGTTCCTGTTCCGCAACTACCGCCCCGAAAACCCGCCAGCATGGGACGGTACGACGCCGCTGCGTTTCAAGTCGGAACCCAAAAGCTACACCTACCACGACGAAGTCATGGGCGATGTCACCACCAGCCCCGAAGTCGTCGACGATTTCATACTCATAAAGTCGGATGGCTACCCAACGTACAACTTCGCGCATATCGTCGATGACGCCGAGATGAACATCACCCATGTGATTCGTGGCCAAGAGTTCATAAGTAGCATGCCGAATTATCTGGCTCTGTATGAAGCTCTAGGGCTCGAACTGCCAGTTTTCGCGCACATGCCACACATCATGAACGAGCAGGGCAACAAAAAACTCGGCAAGCGTGACGGCGCGAAGGACGTTTTGGACTATTTGCGCGACGGCTACTTGCCAGAAACCATGATGAGCTTCATTGCCACCATGGGCTGGAACGACGGCACCGAGCAAGAAGTGTTTACGAAGGAAGAACTGATTGAAAAGTTCAGCCTGGACCGCGTACAAAAAAGCGGCGCGCGTTTTGACGAAAAGCGCCTGCTGTGGATGAACGGGCAGTTCATTCGCGAACTTGCGCTTGACGATCTATGGGGCAGAGCGGTTGATTTTTGGCCAGCCGAAGCGTCATCTGCCGACGAAGAATACAAAAGGGAAGTCTTGGCACTGGCGCAAGACCGCCTCAAAACGCTCGCCGATTTGCCTGCGCTCACCACGTTCTTCTTTACGGAACCCACACCAAACTGGGCACTCATCGACGACAACAAGCAGCTGAAAAAACTTGACCGTGCACGCCAGGTAGAATTGCTCCAGGCAGCCATGCAAGCTATAGAAGTGTCCGACTTCACCACAGAAGCACTTCAAATAACACTCAACTCGCTCCTCGAATCAACAGGCGAGAAGCCCAGTACCCTCTTTAGCCTCATCCGCTTCGCGCTTACATGGGCGCCGTTCAGCCCCGGCTTGCCCGAGACCATGGCGATCCTTGGCCGTGAACGAACCCTTGCGCGGCTCGCATCGGCAATCACCGCAGCATAAAAGTAGTGACAACTGCTACTACGTACGCTGTTTGGAATTTAAAACTATCGATACTCAACATAGGCACAAAGCGTGGCCTGAAGATACCGCACAGCCGCTCAACCGCTTGGCAACTTCGTTATTTTCAGCTTCCCGTGACATCTGCACCGACCCGAGACGACGAGTAGCAAAAGTAGCGAGTAATTCGAGAGAGTCAGTCCAGAATCCGTAACCGAATTATCATTCTGGACCGCTTGCGTTCTCTCGAGACGATGCTTTTGCTGCGAGGAGTCGCGGAGAAGGGAAGGAGTCACGAGCTTTTCGCTTCCTTTTGTCGATACAAAAGGAAGATTCTTGGTTCTTGGAATTACAAGAACAAATAATTATCCAATTTGTTACAATAGTGCTTAAGCTATGCGAGCGCTTCATCAATCATTCGTTGCCAGGTTGCGCGCCTGGACAAAGCTCCATCATACGGCCACGTTCGCTCTCGCGGCGGCCGGCGTTTTGCTCGCCACGGCTATCGTCGTGGTCGTCTTTATGTTCAAGCCGCCGCAAGCTGGCGCGCCCAAGGTAGCCGCTTCGCCGACGCCAAAGCCGGCACCAGTATATTATTCGCCACTCACCGGCGAAAAGATTCCCGACCAAGCAAGCAGCCAGCAAGCCGTCACCGGCATTATGATCGAAAACAGCCCCGATGCGCGGCCACAGTCGGGAATAAAGCCGGCAGGCGTCGTGTTCGAGGCCATCGCCGAAGGCGGAATCACGCGCTTTTTGGCCCTCTACCAGAACGACAAACCGCAACTGGTCGGACCCGTGCGAAGCGTCCGCCTGCACTACGTGGATTGGGTCGCGCCGTTCCAAGCCAGCGTGGCGCACATCGGCGGCAGCAAGTTCGCGCTCGACGAAGTACGCAACGGCACCTACCGCGACATCGACCAGTTCTTCAACGCACCCAGCTATTGGCGCGCGACCGACCGTTATGCGCCTCACAACGTCTACACGAGCTTCGAGCGGCTCGACGCGCTGAACCAAAAGAAGGGGTACACGAATTCGGTGTTCACCGCCTGGCCTCGCAAAGACGGCGCCCCGGCAAAAACGCCGAACGCGACCGTCATCGACGTGAAAATGAGCGGCATTCCGTACAATAGCCATTACCAATACGACGCGACATCGAACACCTACCTGCGATCCCAAGGCGGCGCGCAGCATCTTGACCGCGAAGCCGGCCAAGTGGCGCCAACGAACGTCATCGTGCTCGACACCGTGATGACCAAAGTCTTCGAAGACGGCTACCGCGAGCAGATCACCACCATTGGCAGCGGACGGGCGCGAGTGTTCCAAAACGGCACCGTCACCGAGGGTACCTGGACCAAAAAAGACCGCGGCAGCCAAATCAGCTTCACTGACGCCGACGGCAAGGAAATCCCACTGAGCCGCGGCCAGACCTGGATCAGCGCGGTTCCGGCCAACCAAGGCGGAGGCGTGACGTGGAAGTAGGCCACAGGCCCTCGCCGCATAAAATGCGAGACTATTGGGCGCTCTACCGAAAAAGAACCTACGTGATCATATCGGCGACGCAAATCGCGTTCATGGTCGCGTTTTTTGGCATTCTGGAACTGCTTGGCATCGTACGGCTCGGCCTGGCGGGATTCTTCGCGACCGCGTTCGTGGCCGCCGCTGCCATGAACGTTTTCACGATCACGCTCATTCACATACTTGGCAGGCCGTTCCGCGACCTCGTGCAAGCGGTCGTGCTCGTCGCGGGCGAGCATTCGGGCGCCACGCCGCCGAATCCGAATCTGCCGCAGTACGAACGTGACGGCTTCCGCGATATCCTGCAGACCGTCTACGAGCTCGCGTCGAAGGAACCGGCTGCACCCGCACAGCAGGCAATCGTCGCCGATCAAGTGCTTGCAGCCGGCATAGACCACGCGGCCACGGGAGTCGTGATCATGAACCCTGCACGAGAAATCGTGTATAGCAATAGCAAAGCACCGGTTCGAGTCAGCCCAACTGGCAAAAACATCCTGGAACTCGTGTTTCCGGAAGACGACACGCTCGCGCAGTGGCTCGACAAGGTCGACAAAACCAAAGTGAACGCCGAACACCAATGGGCGCGCGTGGCGAGCAAGCTGCCGGGCGAACAAAACCGGCGCATATTCGACGTCGCCGTCAACTACCGCAAGGACAGCGAAGCCGAAACCGTCATCACGCTGTTCGATCGCACGTCCACCTATATGCCCGAAGAGGACGAGCTCGATTTCATATCGTTCGCTGCTCACGAGCTACGCGGACCGATCACCGTCATCCGCGGCTATCTTGACGTGTTGCACGAAGAACTGAAGCCAGTGCTCAAGCAAGACCAAAAGGAACTGATCGAACGGCTCATCGTGACGTCGAACCGCCTGACGAGCTACGTCAACAACATCCTGAACGCGTCGCGCTACGACCGACGCCATTTGCGCCTGCATTTGTCAGAAGACAAAGTGCGCGCCATATACGACACGATCGCCGATGACATGCAGCTGCGTGCCAGCGCCCAGAACCGCTTGCTCGTAGCCGACATTCCCGACACGCTGCCGACCGTTGCCGTCGACATGGCAGCGGCAGGGGAGGTGCTCGGCAACTTGATCGACAACGCCATCAAATACAGCAACGAGGGCGGCCTAGTGCACGTCGTCGCAAGGGCGATTCCCGGTTTCGTCGAAATATCAGTCGTCGACCGCGGCATCGGCATGCCGTCAAGCGTGTTGCCGAACCTGTTTCATAAATTCTACCGGTCGCAACGGTCACGTGAAACCGTCGCCGGCACGGGCATCGGCCTGTATATCAGCAAGGCGATCGTCGCGTCGCACGGCGGCACTATCACCGCCCGCAGCACCGAGAACGAAGGCTCGACCTTCAGCTTCACGCTCCCTATTTACGACACGGTTGCGGAGAAGCTGCAAAAAAGCAATAATAGTAACCAGTCATTGATCGAGCACGGCAGCGGCTGGATCAGAAACCATTCATTATACAGGGGATAAACATGCCGATTAAGACCATTCTAGTTATCGAAGACGACCGTTTCATCGGCGAAATGTACGTGCGCAGCCTTAAAAAGGAAGGTTACGAGGTCGACTGGATGATCGGCGGCAACGACGGCCTGATCGCGGCACGCAACAAAGACTACGACCTTATTTTGCTTGACGTCATGCTACCCGAACGCCGCGGCAACGAAATCATGGAAGCCTTACGGGGCAAAGAAGACCTCATTCCGAACACCAAGATCATCGTGCTCACCAACTTCGAGCAAGACGAAGAATCGCGCATGGCCATGGAGCACCGCGCCGACGGCTACCTCATCAAAGCCGAAATCACTCCCAAGAAGCTGCTTGACGTCATTGCCAACATGTAGCAAGCTGCTATAATACGCCGTTACATGGAGATAGTCGCGGCACTCGTCACGTTCAGGATACGCAACGGCGTCAAAGAGCTGTTGTTCCGCCGCGACCGTGATTCGTACTATTGGTCGTTCCCTGGCGGAACCCAGCGCCCCGGCGAAAGCGTCGGCCAATCACTGAGCAGAAACCTGGCGAGCCAAGGGATTGACGCCGGTACCGTGCGACGACTTGGCACCATCAGCACCCATGCCCGCGACGGCAAACTGCAAATAACGCATGTCTTTGCAGGCGCTACGTCCTCGATTGCCTCTCCTGACGCCGAATGGATGGACAAAACCCGCGCCCGGTTGCAGTCGGGATTCATGACCGCGTCGATGGTCGACGTCTTGCTGCCACACCTTGAAGCCGAGCGCCACTGGTAGTCGAACAGACTGGACAACCCCTGTTAAAACTGCTACAGTAGGGAAGCTTTGACCTTATTCCTGATGGCCTCATCGTCTAACGGTTAGGACATCAGGTTCGATTCCCCGTGAGGTCACCAGGAATGCGGTCAATGCCAGGCTCACGTCACTGTTGAAATAAAAAGCCGGCACCGCGAAACGCGATGCCGGTAACGGCGCGCCTGGAATCAGGCGGCGCGGTTGCGGCTGAAGATGCTCGTCACCGTGGCGCCGGCGTGCTTGCGCTGGTACCAGCGCCATCCGAAGAACGCCGCGACGGCCACGAAGGCCAGTGCCCAGAACGCGCCGTTGGTGAGGATCTGGAACACGG
>JALRBE010000051.1 GCA_023262335.1 Candidatus Saccharimonadia bacterium
TGGTTAGAGCGCAGGACTCATAAGCCTGAGGTCACAAGTTCGATTCTTGTCAGTGCTACCATAGAAATACCCTCGCCCCGTGCGGGGGTATTTCTATGGTATTGTTGCCGAGAATCGAGCGTGTCAGATGTCAAAACGGCTGACGATTTTCTTATCGACGGCGCCTACGAACAACCGATAAGCCGGCCGGGTCTCCTTTTCGTACGTATACAGTATGCCCAACTCCCTGTCGCAAGAGGCGCAGCGTAGCGCGTTGCCAGCCGGGGTAAAATCGATGAACCTATCTACGTACATACGCTTCAGCATGCCCGGGCCATCTTTTTGGTAAAAGGTGACATGCGTACCGCAGTGCGCGCAGGTCACGTCAAGAACACGCGAGTTACTGCCACGGTTTTTTTGGAATTCATCCCGCTGGAACGTATACATGGTGTTTGTACTATAGCAAACCGGGCTTGTGTCACAAAGGAAGCCGGCCGCTCTGAAGGCCAATACGCCCGCGAGTGCAATGAAAAGCGCACCGTCAAGGTGCGCTAGGGTGCCTACTCTCGCAGGTCGGCGATGATTTCGCTCAGGCTCGGACCGTCGCCGTAAACGTGGCGCGTGGCGTTCACGAACCGCAGCCAGCCGGTGCGAACGGCGACCATCCAGTGGTATGCCTGCACCAGTTCTTCTTCGGTGTCGATCGTGTCATCGGACGATCTGCCCGTCACCCGTATGGACGCCTCGTAGGCACGGGTGGCATGCACCTCCACGTATTCGTTGAGGCTAGGCAGCAATTCGTCCGGTGCCTCGGCAAAACATGCGGCAACGACTTTGCGCTCGTCGCCGCCAAGCAGCACGATGCCGTCTTGGACGTCGTTCAGAAGGCGTACAAACTCTCGCCTTTTTTCCGGAGGAACGTTCATAAGTGTTCCCTTACGCTCGGCTTATGGACATACCTATTGCAGCATAAAACGAGTTTTTATGCAATCAAATGGCCTGGCGGAGTGCCGCGTGCTACACTATGCTCATGGTTAAAAAGAAAACGAAATCACCGTTCAAAAACGTGCCCCGGTCGTTCCTGGCTATCGGGTTCGTCTCGCTCACGCTCAACGCCTTGTTCATTGGAATCATCATCGTCGGCAACGTGCTCGAGTCGAGCGGTTCGTTCGACTACGCAACGGCGAACGCGGGCATAAACCGCATGTGCTCCAAGGAATTCAGGCAGATGGTCGAGCGCGACGCCAAGGCGCAAGGCGACTCCGAGAACGAGCAGAAGCTCCGTGTCGCACTCGTTGATTTCCCGTGCACGAACAACGGCGCCAAGCCGTTCTACGAAGAAGGTTTCAAAGCTTATGCACGCTCGCTCGGCGTGAACCCGTAACGGGACGTGGCGGTACACTACTGGCATGACTGAACTGTTCTTGGTAACCGGCAACGAAAACAAGCTGCGCGAATGGCAGGCGCTGGTGCCCGCGGACGTCACGCTGGCATCGGCGGACATCGACCTGGTCGAGATCCAAAGCGACGACCCAGAAGAAATAGTCGCAGACAAATTGCGCCGCGCGTATGAAGCGGTCGGCAAACCCGTGATGGTCGAGGACGTCGAGGCAGGGCTGGAAAAACTGGGCGGGCTGCCCGGACCGTTCATTAAATTCTTCAACAACCGGCTTGGCAAAGACGCGCTGTTCCAACTGGCGGGCGGCGAAGGCGAGAAGGCGACGGTGGCTTGCACGGCAGGATACTTCGACGGCAATAGCATGGTGATCGTGCGCGGCGAAGTAGAGGGAACCGTGGTGGCGCCGCGAGGCGACGCATTCGGGTTCGACATCGTGTTCGTGCCGGACGGCGAGACGTTGACGTACGCTGAAATGACGCCGGAAAAGAAAAACTCGCTCAGCCACCGAAGCAAAGCTATCCGTTCCCTACTGGATAAGCTTAAGCAAGATAGTGTTATTTAGACACTATCTATATGTCTTAACAATAGATCGCCAGCTGCGCTATTCATGAAGCCGGTAAAACGATCGGGGTGAACGACGCGTTCGTTCATGAGGTCTTCGAGAGGCATGGCAACGAAGCCTCCGCCCTCGCCGCCCTCTTCGATTTTCAAATCGTCCAAATCGCCATCGAACGGGTAGGCGTACACGGCACGCATGACGTTTATGTCGCTATCGAGCATGACGCCGAGGTTCGCGACGCGGGACAATTCTATGCGGATACCCGCTTCTTCAAAAGTCTCTTTGACGACGGTCTCGTCGTAGGTAGCGCCGCTTTCCACGTGCCCGCTGACCGTCGCGGTTAGTTTGCCGGCGTTGCGTTTTACGACGCCGCGGCGCTGCAGGATGACGCGTTTGTCCGAGGTGTAAAAGCCAACGAAGACCACGCGGACGATGTGCCGCTCCTTGTCGGGATCGTCACGGTCGATTTTCCCTATAACTTCGTCGTTTTCATTGACGACATCGAGTATTTCAGCCATATGTCAGATTATAGCAAACATGTTTTTAGGCCGGCTCCATGAGGAGCCGGCCTTTGGCGGTCAATAAACGGTCACGGCAATGCGGTCGTGCCCCGCGAGGAGCTGGGCCTGGTACCGATGCCGGCCGTCACGGACGGTGTAGAAACTGCCGCAGTCCTCAACGGTGATCGGCGGGAAATCGTCGCCACGTTCGTAGTCGAACAGGTACTGGCAGATCTTCGCCTGGCTGAGCTTGCGCAGCTTCTTGCGGTTGACGTTCACCTGCGTGATGTCAACGTAGCGCGTCGTACTTTCGGTGGATTTCACCATGCGTCACCTCCTAAAAGGCTATACGCATAGAAATCACCTCCTTTCGGTTGGCGAGCACGAACATATTCAGTATAACATGATTATATATACAGAACAATATATTTATGGTATAGTATATAAGCTAGGAATACGCCTAGAGTCCTATGGAGAGGTTGAAAATTCATGTGCGTGAGTGCTGCTCCTGCTGAATTCACCGGTGCGATCGCATTCGGTTGCGAAGTCAACGAGAAGAACCACCTGCTCGGCTACCAGAACAAGGCCCAGAGCTACGTGGGGCCGAACTGCATGCTGCTACATGTGCCCACCGACGAACTGACCCCCGACAGCCTGATTCCCACGGAATCCGCGCCGGCTTTCATGGAGGCCATCGGCAATGCCGTCCCGTCGCTGTGGCCCACTCGGCGAGGGGGCGGCGCGCTCCGTGGCGGTGGCGCCGAAACGCGTGGTGCGGTCGTCGTCGAGTACGGCGCCTACGACGTGGTACTGGCCAGTTCGGCCCGTAACATCCCCGCCGCGCTCGATCAGGTGAATCCTGCCAAGCGCCCGTCCGTGAGCGACGAGCTGCTGGCGTGGTACGACCGGAATTTTCCGGAGTACTCGTTCCTGCTGGCGTGCTTCAACAACGCGTACGAGATGGCCGCGGACCCGATCCTGGTATCGTACGAACCGCAGGATCCCAGCACGGTTTTCGTGCCGGGGCTCGAGTCGCATAACGGCCTCCCGCCAGCGCTCGGTAGCCGCGGTCACGTCCGCGACTTCAAGGTCGCGTTCGGGTCGCTGCTCGCCGACGGGTCCGACAGCTACTCCGGACGAGTTCCCTACGACGATCTCGGCGATCTGGAACCCCTGCTGCCGACGCATATCGTGGGGTTCCGCGACGTGATGGTGGGCGTGAACGCGGACTACGCGGCGCGCGTCGAAGATGTCCGTGCCGGCGTGACCGGCGAAAAACTCTTCGTCACGCAGTCGGCGCACTTCAAGGGATCGATGTTCGACATGTCCCGTCGCTGACAGCTCCATAGAGGGAGCGGCTCGCACTGAGCCGCTCCCTATTCATTTGGCGCGCCTATTTTTCCAAGTCGTTCAAATCTTCCACGTACTCGCGTTGGTCGTCATGCACGTCGACGTCGTTGTCGTTTACTTGGTCTTCGTCGTCCAGCTCCTTTTCGAGCTCTTTGGCGAACTCGCTTGGCGGGATGCCGAGCTCCTCGGTCGGATCATCAGTTTGCTCTGACATGAGCGGGTCGACGGCATTGTCGTCGGTGACTAGGTCGTCCTGATAGCTTTGCGGTTGGTAATCGTCGCTTCCGTATGCTGCCATGCATGCACCTCCTTTTCTTAACCATACGTGCCTTGGCATGAAGTAGCTGTGAGATTTGTCACAGCCATTGTGGATAGTATGGACTAATATAATTATTTATTGTATAAATAGTAATTAGGGTACCTACGACATAAGGAGTGCCATGCCTGCCACGGTGGCGAATAGCGTCGAGCTCATCAATAAGTATCAGCTCGACAAGAATGGCGAGTGGGACGACGTTTTATGGGAGCGCTTGGTACGCCGCGTGATGAAGGACAATCCCGAATTCCCGCGGTTCTTGGCCGAACAGGTCATGGACCAAGCGATCGGTTTTTTGTGTGTCATCGCTCTGAACCCCGGCAAGATGTTCAGCCCGGCCCCCCTCCCGGATATCGGGTGGCACACGTTCCTGCTGTACACCCGAGAATACATGGCATTTTGCCAACGGGTCGCCGGCCGCTACATTCACCACTCGCCCTTCGACGGGCCGGGTGGTGAAAGTTCCGAGCCGGTGGAATGCCCGGAATGCACGGCGCGCCATATGCGCGAAGCGGGAATCGGGGTCATCGATTCGCTGTGGTTGCCTGAGCAGCCCAAGAAGCGTCCGCGCCCGTGGCTGCTTCGGCGCTAACTACCTAAGCCCCATGCCTGATAGCGTGGGGCTTTTCCTTTGCCGGAATTACCGCGGCTTGTTCGATTGAGCAATCTTATAAAGGACGTTGATGTAGGTGGCAAGTTCATCGCGGGTAATGTTGTCCTGGTTATATAGCCGGGCACGGAGCTCGTCGCGAAGGCCAAGCTCGATTTCTTGCACGGTGCGGGCATAGTTCGGGTTCAGCTTCGCGATCTTGACGCGGCTGTCGTCCGTATGGCTGAGTTTTTGCAAAATGCCTTTGGCTTCGAGCTGATTGACCGTCATGGTTATGAACGGCATGGTCGTGTCCAGAAGGTCCTTCAGCTGGCTAAGACGCACGCCGTCGGCACCGGCATCGTAAGCATGGCCAATGATATACCACTGCGTGGAAGTAAGGCCGTACTGGGCAAGGTAGTCAGCATTGATACGGCCGAGGATGCGGTGAGCAGTCGACTGCATGATACCTGATTCGTACGTACTGATGCGGGAAATGTCTTTATTCATATTCGTTCCAAAAAAATGTTGACAACGTCTTTCTATCTATACTACTATAATACTTAGTTAAGTTAATTAAGTAAAGTGTCTTGATGAACTTGACGATACCATTTATTAATCATGAATGAGCCCCGCTTATTCAAAGGAGAAACAGTACATGAACGGCAAAGCAGGAATCACCGCTATCGCTCTCATCGTCGGCCTTGTGGTTGGCGGCACGGGCGGCTACGCGATCAGCGCGATGAACATGGAGAAAGACAACAGCTCATCGAGCATGTCGCAAACGAAGACCGACGCCAAGGAAGGCGTGATGGTCGGCGGCGCGCTGATGGTGCGCGATAAGGACATCGTTGACAACGCCGTCGAGGCGGACAACGTGACGACCGTGGTGAGCCTGGTCAAGATGGCTGGCTTGGTGGACACGCTGAAGAGCGAGGGTCCATTTACCGTATTCGCACCGAACAACGACGCGTTCGCGAAACTTCCCGCTGACACGGTCGCCTCACTGCAGAAACCGGAAAACGTGGAGACGCTCAAGACCATCCTGACCTACCACGTCGTGCCTGGCACCTACACGAGCGCCGCGCTCAAGGCGATGGCGATGAAGGGCGAAACGCTCACGTCGGTCCAAGGCCAAACGTTGACGCCTGTCGTCGAAAACGGCATGGTCTACGTCCAGGACGCGACCGGCGGAAAGTCGGAAGTCGAAACTGCTGACGTGATCAGCAGCAACGGTGTGACGCACGTGATCAAAAGCGTGTTGATGCCGAAAAGCTAATCGGTAATCGCACCCCGGGGCGTAGTGTTCGATGCGCCTCGGGGTGCTACAAAGGAATTTTGACATGTTGTTACTACTCGGCGCGTTTTTCGCAGGAGTCATCACGGTATTCGCGCCTTGCGTATTCGCGCTCTTGCCTGTCGTTATCGGCGGGTCAATGAGCGGCAATGTCCAAGATAAAAGGCGTCCGTTCATTATCGCGGCAAGCCTGGCGGTATCGCTCATAGTCTTCACGGTGCTGCTCAAAGTAACGACGCTATTCATCGACGTTCCCCCCATGGTCATTACCGGCATATCCGGCGCAATTATCGTACTTTTGGGTCTGGCACTACTGTTTCCGACACTATATGACCGAATCATAATTGCGCTGAATCTGCAGGCAAGATCGCAGCGGCTACTGAGCAAAGGCGGGGGCAAGGGGTCTTTGGTCGGTCCTATCATAACTGGCGCGGCGCTTGGTCCGGTCTTCAGCAGCTGCAGCCCGGTGTACGCCTATATTTTGGCGACGGTATTGCCGGTGAATTTCGGGGAGGCGATGGGGTATATACTTGCGTACGTACTCGGTTTGAGCGCTATGCTGCTGTTGATCGGCTTTTACGGCCAAAAGCTCGTGCGTCGCTTGAAATGGGCGAGTAATCCGCGAGGGTGGTTCACGCGGATCGTGGCGGTGCTGTTCATCGTTGTCGGCTTGTTGATCGTGACGGGCTACGACAAGAAATTCCAGACCTACGTGTCGGAAAACACGCCGTTCAATTTCGACGCGATCTCGGCGAAGCTGATTCCCGGCGGCATGACGGAAGCCAAGGAAGGCGTGCTGAACGTCGAGCCGTACGAAGCGCCGGAAATAACGGGTATCTCGCAGTGGATCAACGGCGGTCCGCAAACCATAGAAGGACTGAAGGGCAAGGTGGTACTCGTCGATTTTTGGACGTACAGCTGCATCAACTGTATTCGCACGCAGCCGTACCTCAAGGACTGGTATGCCGCGTACAAGGAGAGCGGCTTCGAGATCATCGGCGTCCACGCTCCGGAATTCTCGTTCGAAAAGAACCTTTCCAACGTGCAAAAAGCCGTCGACGACGCCGGGTTGCGCTACCCTGTCGGTTTGGATAACGACTTCAGCACGTGGGCGGCGTACAAGAACCAATACTGGCCGGCAAGTTACCTCATAGACGCGGAGGGCGACGTGCGCCGCGTGCATTACGGCGAGGGGGGCTACAAGGAAACCGAGCAGGCTATCCGGCAGTTGCTGGGCGACGCTGGAAAATCGTTGCCGTCACCAACGGCGCGCGCGAACGGCGCGACAAGCAGCGACGCCGAAACGCC
>JALRBE010000052.1:0-3380 GCA_023262335.1 Candidatus Saccharimonadia bacterium
TTCGAGCGCTGCGCCGACGTCGAAATTTTTCCATTTCAAGTTGTTGCACCAAACGGCCACGCCGTCGTCCACGATCGCGGGCATGGCGACGACCACCGCGTCGACCTTTTGGCCTCCGTAAAGTGACCGGAGCGTTTCTTTGAGCTCTTTCAGGTACGCCTCTTCTTGCGGCGGGGTGGGGAATTTCACCATTTTCCCCGCAATGCCATCATCAGAGAACGCCGTAACGAGCGTCTTTGTCCCTCCGGTGTCCACCGCGACTATCATGGTTCTAGTGTAGCATGGCGGTCGCGAAGAAGAAGCCTTGTGTTGGGGTGAAAAAACCGGTATAGTATAAGAAATCAGCAGAGGTTAAGGTACATGAGTCATATGCGAACAAACCAGGGTGGTTCGATAGCAAGCTTCTTGATCGTCGGCGCCATTCTAGTGGCGGCCGTCCTGGCGGGCGTATACTTCGTTCAGCAGCGTAACGATGGTCCGCGCGTCGCCGAATCGCCGGCGCCAAGCAGTTCTCCGGCTACACCAGGCAAGCCCTCGACGACTCCTCAGCCGTCATCGTCCGCGACGCCGAAGCCGTCTTCGTCTCCTGTGCCGACCGCGCACCCGAGCACCGGAACTGCACCGACTGACCGCTTGCCGGAAACCGGCCCGGCTGACGTCTTCGTCGGCGCGCTTCCGCTCGCGGTTGTCACGGCTGCTTTCGCGGGCTACGCTCGGTCGCGCCGCGACGTCGCTACTCGCCGGTAGCTGGACGTATCTCGCCACTAGTGTTACAATGGATATAATCTCGAGTCTCTCTTTGAGTGTCTCAGAAATATATTTAAGGAAGGAGCTTACGAGTCTCTCTACTCGTAGAAACAACTATGGCAAATGCCACAATAACGATGGATGACTTGCTCGCGCAGGCGGATGCAAGTACGAAACAACTGATCGCAGGAGATATGGTTACCGGAACAGTGCTATCTTTGCGTAAGCACGAGGTCTTGATCGACCTTGGCGCCCAAGGTGTCGGATTCGTTCCGCGCCGCGAAGTCGGGTTTTCCCGCGCATTAAAGGAAGGTGATGAAGTCACTGCTAGTATCGTTGATACCGAACTGGACAACGGCTATTCGTTGCTGAGCCTCCGCAAGGCGGCGAAGGATCGCGGATGGGAAGAGGTCGCGGCCAAGCAGGAAAGCGGCGAGATCATCGAAGTGACTCCATACGACGCGAACCGTGGCGGCATGCTTGTCGAATACGAAGGCGTCCGTGGGTTCCTGCCTGTTTCGCAGCTGTCTGCCGAACACTACCCACGTGTCGGTTCGAGCGACAAGGACGAAATCCTCCAGCGCCTCAACGTGCTGATCGGCCAGACCTTGAAGGTCCGCATTCTCGACAGCGACCGCAAGGCGAACAAACTGATCTTCAGCGAAAAGGAAGCAGTGAAGGATGGCCTCGCGGCACGCTTCTCAAGCCTCAAGGTCGGTGATTCCGTAAAGGGTGTCATTACTGGCGTCGTTGATTACGGCGCGTTCGTGAACGTCGATGGCATCGAAGGTTTGATCCACATCAGCGAAATCAGCTGGGAGCGCGTCAGCAACCCTGGTGACTACGTGAAGGTTGGCGAAACCGTCGAAGCGAAGATCATTTCGATCGACAAGGACCGCCTGAGCCTGAGCATCAAGCAGCTGACACAGGATCCATGGCTCGACGAAGTCGCGAAGTTCAGCAAGGGTGAAACCGTCGAAGGTACCGTTACGCGCATCACGCCGTTCGGCGCATTCGTGCAGATCAGCCCGGCTGTCGAAGCGCTCGTGCACGTGAGCGAATTGGGCGAAGGCGAGAATGCCGACCCAGAAAAAGTGTTCACATTGAACGACCGCAAGAACTTCGTTATCCTTGATATCGAAAAAGAGAACCGCAAAATCTCGCTCAGTCTGAGCAAAAAATAGTAACACCTGTTCTGATGTTACGTTAACAACGATTGATGTTTAACTAACAACAAATAACAGATACGGAAAGGAGCGTTTTTATGGCAGAGAAAGTGATCGTTATCGCTGATTCAATTACAGTAGGCGAGCTTGCCGAGACGCTGAACATTCCCGTTACGACGCTGGTCGGCGAGCTGTTCAAGAACGGCATCGTCGCTACCATCAACCAACGCATCGATTTCGAAACGGCCCAGATCATCATCGAAGAACTGGGCCTCGATGCCGAGGTGCAGAAAAAAGAAGCCGAGGCTGTCAGTCGGACGACTCACGAGTTGTCCGACAAGGCAGTCACGCGTCCGCCTATCGTGGCGGTCATGGGTCATGTGGACCATGGCAAGACCAGTCTGCTCGACGCCGTTCTGAAAACGAAGGCAGTCGAAGGCGAAGCGGGCGGAATCACGCAGCATATCAGCGCTTATCAAACGATCAGGAACGATCGTGCTATCACGCTGCTTGATACCCCTGGTCACGAGGCGTTCGCGGCGTTGCGCCAACACGGCGCGGTCCTGACGGACGTCGTGGTCATCGTCGTGGCGGCCGATGACGGCGTGATGCCGCAGACCATCGAGGCGATCCGCTTCGCGCGCAACGCGAATGCGAAAATCGTCGTCGCTATCAACAAAATCGACAAAGAAGCCGCGAATCCTGGCATGGTCATGGGGCAGTTGGCGGAACAAGGCGTCGTCGCGGACCAGCAAGGTTGGGGCGGTGACGTGCCGATGATCAACGTGAGCGCGAAGACGGGCGAGGGCATTGACGACCTTCTCGACACCGTGTTGCTAGTCGCCGATCTCGAGGATCTGCGTGCCGATATTGATACTCCTGCCGAAGGCCTGGTTATCGAGGCGCACATGGAACAGGGTCGCGGCTCCGTCGTCGGCTTGCTCGTTGAGCACGGCGAACTGAAGCCGGGACATTTTTTGGTAGCCGGTACGGCGTACGGCAAGGTGCGGACGCTACTCGATTTCGCCGGCAAGCCTATCAAGAAGGCCGGCCCATCCACCCCCGTTACCGTTACTGGTTTCAAGGAGCTTCCGCAGTTCGGCGACGAATTTACGATCGTGAAAAGCGACAAAGAAGCCCGCCAGGTGACTGAAAAAGCACGCATTGAACGCGAACGCGCGGCGGCAAGCACGAACGTGACAGGCGCCGATCTTTTGAAGATGATGAGCCAAAAGCACGAGTCGCAGAATTTCAACGTCGTCATAAAGGCCGACGTCCAAGGTTCGCTTACGTCTGTCATCGACAGTCTGCGGCTCGTTGATACGGGTGGCGAGGTGACGCTGCGCATCGTTGGCAGCGGCGTCGGGCCTATCTCCGAAAATGACATCCGTCTTGCGGCCGACGGCACGACGATAATTTATGGTTTCAACGTCGACCTTCCGCCTGCGGTCAAACGCCTCGCCATGC
>JALRBE010000052.1:3390-7256 GCA_023262335.1 Candidatus Saccharimonadia bacterium
GGTACGTATTTACAAAGTGATTTATGAATTGCTCGACGATGCCCGGCAGTCGATGGAGAAGATGCTTGCTCCGGAGGTCGTCGAGACCGAAATCGGCGCGTTGACGATCAAGGGCGTGTTCCGAACGCTCAAGGACACCGTGATCGCCGGCGGCGAGGTGACGTCAGGCAAAGCAGTTCCAAACGTATTGGCCCGCGTCAAGCGCGGCGGCGAGCAGCTGGCGGAAGTCGAAATCACCAGCGTACAGCGCCAGCAGCAGGAAGCCAAAGAAGTGTTCGAAGGCGAACTCTGCGGCCTCAGCTTGAAAACGGAGAAGAAACTGCTCCTCGAAGAAGGCGACGTGCTCGAGTTCTTCACCCGTGAACTCGTTGCGCGCACGCTGTAACCACCTGTAAGTTCAGCCATAGAAAAAAGGCCTCGCCGGAGCGGGGCCTTTTGGGTGCTTAAGCGCGAGCGACCTGGGTGGTCTGACCTCGCGCCTCAGCGCCTACTGGTTACTGCGGAGCCTGGAAGCCGCACGCGCGGTACAGGTCTCGCATGCGATCCTCGTACTGCTTGGCGGTCGTCTTCGAGATCACGAGCCTGCCCAAGCGTTCCGAGTCGGGCGTGACCTCCCAGACCTTCTCAAGGGGTACCTTGAGGTCTGCCTTCTTCACGAAGTCGCGTGCAACGATGTCGTTCCGCGTGAAGTGATCGCGGATCGAATCGTTGTGCCGCTCGGTGACGCCGTCCAGCTGTTCCTTGAGCGACTGCGCGTTGTCCTGTGCCTCCGTGAGCTGCGTCTTGGTGTAGCTCATGGCTCCGAACTGCGTCAGCAGCTGGTCGCGGAACGCGGGCAGCTGGTTCGCGATCGGCACGTTGGCGTCGACGGTGATGCCGGCGATACGGACCAGTTCGCGGACGAGCGTGTCCATCTCTGCGTTGGCTGCCGTGGCCGCCGGTGCGGTGGGCGCCTGCGCGGTGGCGTTCGCCGTCGGCTGAGCACCGGTATCCGGAACGCTCAACGGAGTATTGATGATCTCCTCCGTGGGGCGGCCGAGCCACTCGGCCATCCCGCGAGCGAACTTCAAGCGCGTCACGATGGGCGTCGAGCCCTTCATGTGCGTCTCGAAGTGCATGGCGCAGTCATCGTACAATCCATCGAGCTCGTTCTCGAGCCGATTCCGAGCTCGCTTGGCGCGTTCGTCCATGTCGGTCATGGCGTCTTCTTCTTTCGTCGTCCTTACAGGGTCATTCGGCACAACTGCAGTATATGCCGACAAAAGCACCGTTCATGACACGCATGGCATGCGTGTAACCGATAGGTGCTTACCGGCCGCTTGGGAGCGGACGCGGTAGCAGGCAGGCAAGAGGGGGTGCCTGGCTGCTACCGCGTCTGTCACATGCGGGGTAAGCGCTCATAAGGAACGAACGTAGTCGAGCCACGTTAATGCTTGTATTTTACAACAATATTGATAAAAAATCAATATATTTGCATAAACAAGCATTCTTGTGACCGCAGACGCACTCATGCTACAATCAGATAAAGCAATAACGATTAATAGGGGCAAAACACGCGTATGTTTCAACTAGACGACAAATTCCTGGCAGATATCGGCCTGAACGACATGCCTGACGACCAGAAGCAGGCTTTTTTGCAGCATATTTACGAAGAGCTTGAACTGCGGGTAGGTACCCGGCTGTCTGATGGTTTGAGCGACCAGCAGCTCGAAGAGTTCGAGAAAATCATCGACCGCGACCAAGCGACGGTCGACGGCTGGCTAGCTGCTCATGTGCAGGATTATACGAACGACCAAGTGTTTCAGCGCATGCAACAAGCGCTCCGTCTTGACCCTGCGGATCCGAACCTGCGATCGGAATACGTCGCGACCAAGTGGCTCGAAGTCAACCGGCCGGACTACCGTGACGTCGTGAAGGTCGTGCTCGATGAGCTGAAGGCGGAAATCATGGCGAACCGCGACGCGATTCTCGGCGCGAACCAAGCGCAGCAGCCTCAGCAACCGCTGCCACCGCAGCAACCACCGCAGGCGCCCGCCGCCTAAACGCCAAGCTGGTGGCGATACCCAGCAAGAAATGCCTGTACGGGCATTTCTTTTTTGCCGAGCGGTTTGAGGCGGTCAATGCAAAGGTATCCGTCAGCGCAATCGATCATGAGTACCTGCATGCCGTCTTCGTTGATGATTTCGACATGGCCGGGCGCATGGTACGTGACAGGAATGGCATGCGCCTTCGTAATGATCACGTCAACGTCGCCGATCGTCGTACGGCTTTGCGGCCAGCCTTTGTAGGCGCGTATCTCTCGCTCGATCCGCTGCGCGGGTTTGTTCCAGTCGATGATTCCGTCGGATTTCTTGATAAGTTGGCAGTAGGTTGCCTGTGAATCGTCTTGCGGTGCGGGGAGCAGCGACCCGTCAAGAATCGCGGCCAAATTGCCAACAAGGAGTTCGTTGCCAAGGAGCCCGAGCTGGGCGTAGAGCTGGTCGGCATCTTCCGTGTTTTCGAGCGCGAAAGGCTGCTGCGCATAAACGGGACCTGCATCCATTTTTGCGCTAAGGAGCATGATGCTTACTCCGGTTTCGGTATCACCGTTCACGATTGCCGTTTCGATGGGCGAAGGACCGCGGTAGAGAGGGAGTAGCGAAGGATGAACGTTGATGATGCCGGGACTGAAAAGATCAATGAGTGACTGCGGGATGATTTTACCGAAGCTTACCAGTACGCCTGCGGGGTTTTCGAGCGCCCGGATGTCGTCCGCTATTTCGGATAATTTGCCAGGTTGCCACACCGGCATGCCGTGTTCGAGGGCGTACGTCTTCACCTTAGGTGGCGTTAGTTTTTGACCGCGTCCCTGCGGGCTGTCCGGTTTGGTGACGACGGCGGCAATGTCAAAGCCGGCATCCACGAGCGCCGTCAGCGCCCCGAGGCTGAAGTCCTCAGTCCCAAAGAATACTATTTTCTTTGACATGCTCATCGTAGTTTAGCGGTTGCAGTTCGCCCTTGCTGTCGAGCGTGTAAAACGCGTCGGTGGTTTCGCGGATATGGTCGACGAACACGATGCCGTTAGTGTGGTCGATTTCGTGTTGGATGACGCGGGCGAGGAAGCCGCTGGCTTTGAAACGGATGGCGTTGCCTTCGGCGTCGAGCGCTTTGACGCGAATCTTCGTGTAGCGCGGTACTTTGCCGTATACGTCTTTGACGCTCAGGCAGCCCTCGTAGTCCGCCTCCAACTTACCCTCGTACTTGACGATTTCCGGGTTGACGAGCACGGTAAATTCGCGGGATTCCTTACTGTCGAAGTCGCTGCGAACGATGACGACGCGTTCAAGCCGATCGATTTGTACGGCCGCGAGCGCCGCGCTGATTTCGTGAGGACGACTATCCTCCCAGTCGAGCGCCGCCGCGGTCATATCGGCAACGAGCTGGCGCGTGCCGTCCGTGACGTTACGTATTTTTTCTGATTTTTGCCGAAGGTGACCGTTCGGCAGCGTTATTATGTCTTCTTTTTTCATGATGATTGCAACCATTATAACAGATAAGTAGCAGCCCGATCACGGATCGCTACAGCAAGCTTGTCGGATCCAATTCGAACTGCCAGTGGGCTGGCGGAACATGCTCGAGAAGCGCGACCAAATCGGCTCGCTTCGACGATTTGAGCGTGAGCTGCCATCGGTAGGTATCGCGCTGCCGTTCGTAAAATGCCGGGGTTGGACCCATGATTTCGACTCCTTCGACCGCCACCGTTCGCAGGTGGGCTGCCAACGCGCGCGACTGGCGGATGGCTGCGGCTTCGGTCTTGTAGACGCAGGTCAGCTT
This sequence comes from Candidatus Saccharimonadia bacterium, assembly GCA_023262335.1. Lineage (GTDB taxonomy): Bacteria > Patescibacteriota > Saccharimonadia > Saccharimonadales > Saccharimonadaceae > UBA2112. The sequence continues at coordinate 7,204 of JALRBE010000052.1, forward strand.
TAACAGGAACACGAACGGCGGGAACCGGGCGCGTTTGCGTTCGCGCAGTGCCG
>JALRBE010000053.1 GCA_023262335.1 Candidatus Saccharimonadia bacterium
GCCGCCGCGGTCGTCGAAGACGGCAAGCGGCTGCTGAGCAACGTCGTGCAAACGCAAATCGACATCCACACCCAATACGGCGGCGTAGTACCAGAGGTCGCGGCGCGCAGCCACATAGAAGTCATCAATCCGGTCATCAACCAAGCACTGGCGGATGCCGGCTGCACCTGGGACGACATCGACGCCATCGCCGTCACCTACGCGCCCGGCCTGATCGGTAGCTTGCTGGTTGGCACTTTGGCCGCTCGTACGCTGGCTGTCATCCACGACAAACCGTTGTACGCCATACATCACGTTGAGGCGCATGTGTACGCGAATTTTATCGTGGAAAAGGGCGCTAAACCACCGCTGAGCGCTTCGGCTGGCGCTGAAGGAGATACTAAAGGCGAAGCGCAGCCCGAAAAAGCCCTGACTGAAACAACGGCTTTTCCGGCGCGAAGCGGTGTCTCCGAAGGCGACAGCCGAAAAAGCGACCATGAAAGTGGTGGTCCTGCAGCTCCAGGCACCAAAGCCATCGGTGGCATCGCGGGCCTCTCACTTCCGTCCAGGCAGCCTGACTTCCCAATGCTCGTGCTTATCGTGAGCGGTGGCCATAGCCAACTTGCCCTGTTCCGCGACCATGGCGACTACGTGCTGCTGGGCCAAACCCAAGACGACGCCGTGGGCGAGGCGTTCGACAAAGTGGCCAAGATCATCGGTCTGCCCTACCCTGGCGGGCCTTCGGTCAGCAAGGCGGCGCTCAGCGGCGACCCGCGCAAGTACGCTCTGCCAAAAGCCAACCTGAAGTGCGACCATGACGGCCCGCACGAAGGTCAGGCAGGCTGTAACTACTATGGTTTTAGCTTCTCTGGCCTTAAGACAGCCCTTCTACGGGCCGTTCAGCACGAAGTCGGTAAAGATTACACATTTCCGTCCCACGGCCTTCCTGCGCTCTTAGACGACGTCCAGCGGGCAGACTTTGCCGCCAGCTTCCAGCAAACGGCCATCGAAACGCTCGTCGACAAAGCCGAAAAGGCTTTCCACAAGTTTTCCCCAGCCTCCGTGGTCATTGCCGGCGGGGTTGCCGCTAACCAGGAATTGCGGCGCCAGTTGCAAGAGCGATTGCCCCTGGACATCGAATACGCCCCTATGCAACTCTGTACCGACAACGGCGCCATGATTGCCACTCTCGCCTATTACGTGGCACAAAAAAAGGACCCCGTGAGTCCGTATGAGTTCGAAGTTATCCCCAGCCTTTCGATGACAAAAACCGCCTGGGCAAAAGAAAATACGGCAGAGACCTGAGTCTCCGCCGCATGCGATGCCCTTACGGGACTTGGTGCGCGATATACCGAAGCTTCCTGGCTTCGTCTGGTGCCATCGCCTCGATAGAGATCGACAGCAGTTCGATGTGCAGCCGCCACTCGTTGGGGTCGACAGGTGTCCTCTGAACGATTCCCCACGGTCCGGCACCCGTCACGGTAACGTGGCCCGCGTACCATTCGAGGAACTCGTCGAGCGCGCCAGGAGCGACGGTACCGTTCAGCACGGCGACTTTGAGCGGCTGGATAATAGCCCAGTAGACCATGCCGTGCGACTTCGGCGCGAACAAGCGACCTTGGTCGCTGTAACGCTGCCGTAACCGGCCACAGAACCAGCATGACGCCCAAAGCAGGAGCGCCGCACAAAGCACGGTGCGCGGAAATTCCGAAACCGTACATAGCAGCAACGCGCAGGACAGATAGAACGCTACCTTGTGCTCCCTGAGCAGCAGCGCTGTCATGGGGCCCGCTTCGCCCCTTACGTACCATCCGTTTCTGAGGAACAACGACCTCTCCTTTCATGCGATGAGGTTACGCATATTATATAATATAATTTTATATAATGCAATAATGAAAAGACCGCCCATTAAGGGCGGTCAGAGAGGCATGACAGTTAGTCAGCTCCTCGGGGTCGCGCTGGCGCGGGTGACCGCGCGGTCGAGCCGGTCGGCCATGGAGCCGCTGCGGCCGGTCAGGGCACGAGCGACCTCGTGTGGCGAAACGGTAGCGACCACTGCCTTGAGCGATGCGAACATGACGCTCCTCTCGGTACGTAGGTGGCAGAGCGTACGGCTCAGACGGCCAACCTATATTCATATGATGTCACTTAATCATACTAATGTCAATATAGTCCGCTAGCGGCGCTTGATGGCGCGCACTGCCTTTTTGGCATACGGCAACGCCTTGGTCCATACGGCATACAGGGGTGACAGCGGGCGGTCGTAGGTGCCCACCAGCAGGTCTTCGTGGTCGGCGAAGCCTTGTTTGAACGTACTGACGCCGTCGTTCAAGAGGCCGTTCATGTCGTACCGCTCCACTCCCCATTCCTGCGTTTTGGTGATGGCGTGCCACTTGAGCGCGTAGTTGGCGCGCAGTTCCTGGCCGCGGTCGTTCATGCCGCCGTACAGCTCAAACGCCGTCTGCGCGCTCATGGCAAGCCATACGAACGCGATCGGCTGGTCGCCTTCATAGGCGGCGAACACCGGCGACGACTCCCCTAGCTCGGTGAAAATATCGATGTAGTACTGGTCGCCGTGCAGCGCGAACCCGGCACGCTCCGCCGTCAGATGATACAGCTCCAAGCAGCCGCGCAGTTCGGCCTCGGTCTTGACCTGGCGGATCGTCACGCCATCTTCCTTGGCGGACTTGCGAATGTACTGACGAGTCTTCTTGGCCATGAGCGCAAGCAGGTCGTCGGGCGATTTGTTGAGGTCAAGGATGAGCGTGCGCGGAATGAGAATGGTGTTTTGGGCCGGCTGCCAATTATTGCCGAGCAGTGGAGGCAGTTCGGTCCAGTCGGGTTCGATGCTCAGCGCCACGGCACGGTAGCGCGACCGCACGTAACTGCCAAGAGCCTCGAGCAGCTCCGGCGCGTGGTCGGCGCCTGCCACCGGTCCGCGCGGCACGTACGCCAGTGAGCGCAGCGGCCACGGCAACGGCTTTATGAGCACCTGTACTCCCCCGATGACGTTTTGGTCCATGTCGACCGCGAACAGCCGTTCCACGCGCCAGCCGTGCACGGCTTTTACCGCTCCCCATCCCCATAATTGCAGCGGGTGACCGTCGTTTTCCAGAACATAGTCGTCCCACTCTTCCCTGTTGTCGCAAGCTCGCAGCGAAATCATATAGACTCCAGTATACACCCGCGCGCACGGCCTCCCCTGCCTGTTTTGCGCCGCCTCTGGCTATGCTATACTGGTTGTGAACATAAACACGTGGAACAACAAACCGCATTTGGAGGCATTTCTTGACGAAATGTTTGTTAAATGGTGTAATAATTTCACGTGAAAAGCATTTATGCTTAAATAACAGAGGTGGCTAGAGACAAATCCCGATGAAACTTGCCAAAGCATATAACCCCGACGATTACGAATCAACCATATACGAGATGTGGGAGACCGCTGGCGCGTTCAAACCGAGCGGCCAGGGCGAACCGTACACCATTGCCATGCCGCCGGCCAACGCGAACGGCAACCTGCATATCGGCCATGCGCTCACCATTGGCATCGAAGATATCCTGACCCGCTACCACCGCATGACAGGGCGAAGCACGCTGTTCATTCCCGGCGAGGACCACGCCGGACTGGAGACATGGGTCGTATACGAGCGCGACCTCGAGAAGAGCGGGCACTCCCGCGTTGAATTCACGCGCGAAGAAAACTACGCTAAGGTGAACGACTTCGTGAACGCGCACCGCGCGAATACAGAGGTACAGATTCGCGCGCTCGGCGCTAGCGCGTCGTGGGACGACCTGACGTACACGCTGGACGAAAAGGTAGTAAAGAGGGCGTACAAAACCTTCGAGACCATGTGGAACGAAGGCCTCATTTACCGGGGTGAACGGATCGTCAACTACAGCACCAAGTACCAAACCGGCTATTCGGACTACGAAGTGGACCACAGGGAAGAGAAGGGCAAGCTTTGGAAGATCGCGTACCCGGTGATCGACCACGTGGCGGAAATAGTCGTCGCGACCACGCGGCCCGAAACGCTGCTCGGCGATACCGCCATCGCCGTGCATCCCAGCGACGAGCGCTACAAGAACTTAATCGGCTCGCACGTGGTGGTGCCGCTGACGCAGCGCGAAATCCCCATCGTCGCCGACGAGCACGTCGATCCGACCTTCGGCACCGGCGCCGTCAAGGTAACGCCAGCGCATGACCCGAACGACTTCGAGATCGGCAAGCGCCACGATCTGCCACGCATCCAGGTAATCGGCTACGACGGCAAAATGATGAACGTGCCGCCGCAATTCGACGGCCTTGAGGTGATGGAAGCGCGCAAACGCGTTCTGGCAGCGCTCGACACGGCCGAACTGCGCCGCGGCGAAGAGGACATTGTCCACTCCGTTGGCTACGACTACAAATCCGGCTTGCCAATCCAGCCGCTCATCAAAGAGCAGTGGTTTTTGAACATCAAACCGCTCGCAGAGAAGGCGATCGAGGCGATCAAGGCAGGGGAGGTCACCTTCCACCCGGCCAGCAAGAAGGCGGCGTTGCTCAGCTACCTCGAAAACATCCACGACTGGAACCTCAGTCGCCAGATTCCGTGGGGGATTCCGATTCCTGCGTTCCAGAACGCGAACGATCCGAACGATTGGATCTTTGATACCCGCGTCGACCAGCCGACGATTGATGTAAACGGTACAACATACATACGAGAAGAAGACACGTTCGACACCTGGTTCAGCAGCGGCCAATGGCCGTACGCCACCACCGACTACCTCGACGACGGCAAACTGGCCAAGCATTACCCCTTGAGCGTCATGGAAACCGGCCACGACATCCTGTTCGTATGGGTCGGCCGCATGATCATGTTCGGCCTGTACGCCACCGGCAAGGTGCCGTTCAAAGACGTGTACTTGCACGGTTTGGTACTCGACGAGCACGGCCAGAAGATGAGCAAGAGCAAGGGCAACGTGATCAACCCTATGGAAATGGTCACCAAGTACGGTTCCGACGCGCTGCGCCTGGGCCTGATCGCTAGCCGTAGCGCCGGCCAAAACCAAGCGTTCGGCGAGGGCAGGGTAGTAACCGGCCGCAACTTCGCCAACAAACTGTGGAACATCGCCCGCTACGTCGAAAACGTCCTGCCGGAAGACTTCGCGCTGGGCACGCCGATTCCGACCAGCCTGGCGGACCACTGGATCGTGCGCCAACTGAACGACGCCGCCGCAAACATTGCGGAGCAGATTGAAAACTACCGGTTTGCTGAAGCCAACGAGATCATGTATCACGCCATCTGGGACGACGTGGCCGATTGGTACGTCGAAGCCAGCAAAAAGCAGCCGAACCCGCAGTTGCTCGGCTGGGTTCTCGATACCAGCCTACGGATCGCGCATCCGTTCGCGCCGTTCGTCACCGAAACCATTTGGCAAACCTTGGGCTGGGAAAAATCCATGCTGATCGCCGCCAACTGGCCTGAACGCCTGGCGTACGACGACATCGCCGCCGGCGAGTTCGAACAATTGCAAAAACTCGTGGTCGAAACGCGCTTCGTCATAAGCGAGCTGCCACCAAAGAAGTACGACATCGTATACCAGCAGGACTCGTTGATCGAGGACAACGCCGAGCTGATCGCGTGGCTGGCGCGCCTGGGCAAGGTAGGGAAGGCCGACCAACCGAAGGGCCTGCGCCTGGCAGCAAGCAACCGCGAAGCCTGGCTGGACGTCGACGAAGAGACCCTGTACGAGCACCAGACCAACCTCGAAAAGCGCCTGGCGGACGCCCGCGGCCTCGAGAAGAACTTGGAGGGCCGCTTAGGCAACGCCAGTTACGTCGAAAAGGCTCCGGCGCACTTGGTCGAAGAAACCAAGCGGCAGCTGGACGACACGAAGGCGCTCATAGAGCGACTGGTCCGCGAACTCGCGGTTCTGGAATAACAGAAACGCCCCGTACCAGGGGCGTTTTTGTTAGGCAAGGGCGGGGGCGAGCAGCAGCGTGTGCTGTTCCGGCGCATTGAAGCCGCGCGCGTGCTTGACGAGCAAGTACTTGCGATCGCCAGTGCGCGGCGGCACCGCGTTGCTCTTGTGAGTCGTACGGTCCAGGACAGCGCGCTCCACGTGGGTGTGGTTTTCGGTCTTGAGCTTGGGCTTGGCATCGACGGTGTGCGCCGCGGCAAGCGACATGCCAAACGGCAAGGCCAGGGCGGCAGCGGTCGCTTGGTCGAGCTTGCTGTCGTGCATGAACACGCCGAAGGCTGTCACGAGGGACAGGAGGATGAGGGTACCTTGTAGTGAAATCGTTTTGTGCATGTTTGTTTTTTTGGGTTACAATCTCATTTTAGCATAAGTTGTTTATATTGTCAATATTATGTTTGATTGTTAGATACTTGCATTTATTAACCTTACTGCGTTCTTCTGGCTGGAAGAACCAACAGCCTTCTTTTCGGACCGCCGAAAAGAATCAAAAGGCTCGTGACCCTGCGAAGCCGCCGCACCGCCCGCTTGCCGAACGGCGGTCGCTCGAGAACGCAAGCGGTCCAGAATCATTCTCATAATTGCTTATTCTGGACAGCCTCTCGCGAATGACTCCGCCGCCACGACAAGCGTTCGGTCCGGGGCTTCGCAGGCGTCACGGAGGTGATTGATTATTTTATTCGCGGCTTTGCCGCGTGGAATAAGCAAGCAGTAGTGTTCCGTCCGCGGCGCCCCGAGGCGGCCAGGGACGAAAAGCCGGAATAGTTCGCGAGAGGGTGTCGATTTTAAGTAACTGAAATCAATGAAATCGACCGCTTGCGTTCTCGAGCGACCGTTCCGGATGATGAGGGCGACGCGGCGGTGGCGTGGGTAGGGACGATGTTTTTGCTTCTTTTTGCTGGCACAAAAAGAAGACGCTTTGGTACTTTGGCGCCGCAAAGTACGAAGGTCAGTTCTTCGCAAAAAGAACAAGGCGAAACTTTTCAGTGCTACACTATGCACATGAAAACCGCACGACATATCTACAAAGGACAGCTTTACTACGGCAAATTCTTTGATGCTTATTTGCGCGGTGGCAGCAGTTTGCAAACTTGGGCTCGACCAGCCACCCTGGAACTGCACGAGAACGGCATCAAAACGGATCTGAAATACGTACCCATTGGGGCCGAAAAGGGTGAACCATGGTACATAAGCGATACCGGCTACGACGACATCGTTTCGGTGCAGCAAAACCGCTTCGGGTTCATA
>JALRBE010000054.1 GCA_023262335.1 Candidatus Saccharimonadia bacterium
CCAGAACGACCAGTTCTGCGCGTAAAACAATTCAAGCTCAATGCGTTCGTCGAACGACAAGTTGCTGCGACCGGATACTTGCCAGAGGCCGGTCACGCCGGATTTGACGCTGTGAAGCAGCGCGGTTTTTGCTGGCGAGAACTTGGCTTCCTGTGGCAGAATCGGCCGTGGCCCAACCAGGCTCAGGTCGCCCTTGAACACGTTGAAGATTTGCGGTAGTTCGTCGAGCGAGGTGTCACGCAGGAACTTGCCGAACGTGGTGATGCGCGGATCGTTCGTGACTTTGCGGTGCGTTTCGTATTCGACGGCCAGGTCGTCGCGGCCCATGTCGCGGAACTCGTCGGCGGCGTCCTTGCTGCCGAACTGCGGGCGCATGCTCCGGAACTTGATGAGCATGACCGGCTGGCTGAACTGACTGAGCCGTTTGCTGACGTAGAACACAGGCCCGGGGTTAAGTATTTTTTGCAGCAATACGATCAGTAGCAAAAGCGGCGAGAGCACGACGATCAGCGCAAGTGAAGCGACGGTATCGAATATGATCTTGGCAATCGCGCCCCACCCGACCAAGGGCGTTTGGCTGACCGAAATCATAGGATAGCCCAAAAAGACGTCGACCGTGTTCTTGCCCGCGTAAAATTCCGGCTCGCCAGGAATGAAACTGTAGCTTATATGATTGGCCTGCGCCGCGCCAAGGATGCGTTGGTTGCGCTCGGTGTTCTCGTACAGGTCGGTCTGGATGATGGTCGTTATTTTGAGTTCGTTCAGGTGCTTGAGTGCCGATTCGACGTTGGAAAAATGCGCTGCGTCGAGCCCCGGAGGAACGAGTTTTGCCGGGCCGGCGATGGCGACGATTTTGTAACCGCTTTTGTGCGTGAACGACAAGTTGTCGGCGATGTCGCGGGTGGCCGAGCTGTTACCGATGATCAGCACGCGGTTGATGCCGCGGCCGAACTGGAACAATATGCTCCGGCCAAGCCGCAAGAACTCACGTTCGAATATGAGTAGCAGGAGCGTGCCGAACAGCGAATAAACGGCAACCAAGCGCGCCGGGAAGACGCTTTGGTCGCTGACGTATTCCCACCCGATGACGACGAGAATGCCGAGGAACGTCGCCACGGCGATCTTGCCCCACTCGACCAATCGGCGCGTGTATGTGCTGGAGTTGTAGAGGCCGAGCAGCGCGAAAATCAGTATCCATATGGGGACGATGACCAAGAACGCCTGAAAATAATCGGCGGCGTACACCGGCTCGATCAAAGGGCGGTTGTCGTACTGCACGCGGATGACGTATGCCAACGTGAACGCGGCGAACAGCACGAAGACGTCGGCAAGAACCAGGATGAGGCTGTAAAACTTATTGTTCTTGGTTGGCATGATTAGCCTTCATTATAGCACTCGGTTGGCGCGGCGGCTGATTGGCGCGGCAATCGTTCCGGCGGGTGGCGCTGGTATACTAACTGTATGGTAGCGAAGATTCTTGAACGGACGGCCGGAGGCATACTGCTGTTCATTGCCGTAGGCATGACCGTCCATACACCGCTGACGCTATGGCTTGGCCTGCAATTCCCGGACTACGAGCTGTTTATCAAGGCATGGAAAGAAGTTCTCATGGGTATCGCGCTGGCGCTGATCGTCGTGATCGCCGTTCGTCTGCGCATGGCAGCGACGTTGCTCGGCGACCGCGTGGTACAGCTTTGCCTCGTGTTCGCCGGCCTGCATTTTTTGATGATCGCCGCGTTCCAGAACGGCCTGGACATGGCGGGAGCGGGACTGCTTATCGACCTGCGCTACGTGCTGTACTTCGTGCTGGCGTATATGTATATGACGCTGTTCCCGCTGTGGCGCAGGCTGTTCGTGGCGGCGCTGCTTGGCGGTGCCGTGGTCATTCTTGGTTTCGCGCTGGCGCAGCTGTTCTTGTTGCCAAGGGACGTGCTGGCGCATATCGGGTATAGCAAGGCGACGATCGCGCCGTACCTGACGGTCGACGAAAACCCGGCGTACGTACGGATCAACAGTTTTTTGCGCGGCCCTAATCCGCTTGGGGCATACGCGACGATCATCATCGGGGTGCTCACGGCGCTGCTCATGCGGTGGAAGTTGACGGCACGCGGGGTGGCGCTCGCGGCCGTGGGGTTGCTTGCGGCCGGCCTGGCGCTGAACGCGTCGTATTCGCGCAGCAGCATGATCGGGGCAATAGCGGCGATTGCGTTTATAGTTATTGTTAGCGTAACACCAACTGTGCGACGATACGTTCTGATCGGTGGCGCTTCGGCGCTGGTCGTCGCAGTGGCGCTCACGGCCGCGTTCCGGCATGCGCCGTTCGTAGCGAACGTCATATTCCACGACAATCCGACCACTGGGGCTCATATCGATTCCAACACCGGTCACGCCGAGTCGCTGCAGGACGGGTTCGACCGGATGATCAGGCAGCCGTTCGGCGCTGGTATTGGCAGTACCGGCTCGGCATCGCTCATAGGCGAGCAACCGGTCATCATCGAGAACCAGTACTTGTTCATCGCACACGAAGTCGGCTGGATGGGGCTTGGCATTTGGCTATGGCTGTTCGGCGAGATTGTGCGGCGCTTATGGCACCGTCGCCAAAGCGCGTTGGCGCTCGGCGTGCTTGGCAGCGGCGTAGGCTTGGCGATCATCGGCGTGCTGCTGCCCGTTTGGGCCGACGATACGGTAAGTATCGTGTGGTGGGGGCTTGCCGGAGTAGCTATTAGCCACTGGAAGATAGAAGATAGCAAAGGAAAAAGAAAATAATGACAAGGGAGCGGGCGACCAAGAAGCAACAGGAGCTGTTGCAGTTCATCGCGGATTTTTTGAAGGAGCATGATTACGCGCCCAGTTACCGCGAAGTCATGACGGTACTTGGCTACAAGTCGGTGTCGACGGTGGCGGTACACGTGGACGGGCTGATTGCCAAAGGCTACCTGACCAAAACCGACAAATCCGCGCGGTCCATTCGGCTTGCGGCGGAACGGACCGCCGAGCACGACGCGCATTTGGCATGGCTCAAGGGCGAAGCTGCCCGGCGGCAAACGGCTGGCAACGACACCGAAGCCGCGGTGCTCATGCAGGCGTTCGAACTTCTCGACCGCTAGTTGGTATAATGGGATTCATGAGTCAGGAGCGTCTGGCGACGATCGGTGGGTACGTGCGCGCGCGGTGGCGGCGGATCGTTTTGCTTGCCTGCACCGCGGTGGCAGGCGTTCTTGTTTTTATTCAGGTCGCGTTCGTGCCGTGGGGCGGCATGGCACCGTACCAAAGAATCGATTCCGTACACGTGGGCGGCAAGGACGCTGCGGCTGCCACGAAGGAACTGAACGACGCGTACGCCAGTATGAAGCTGGCAGTCTATTTCGGTAGTGGCAAGAAGCCGTACCAGCAACCTGTACCTGCGGATATCGGCTTGCGGGTAGACGCTAGCCAGCAGGTAGCGGCCGCGGCATACGCTTGGTGGCTGCGCTTGGTGCCGACGTCTCTCTGGTGGGCGCATGCGGTCGCGCCTGTCGTCGCGCCTGAGTACCACCGCGACACGGGCAAAGCGAAGGCATACGTAACCGAAAAGCTTGGCCAGTCATGCGACGTCAAGGCGGTGAACGCCACGCTTGCGGCCAAAGATGGCAAACTGCGCGTCGTGCCGGCCATAGACGGCGGTACGTGCAAGCTCGATGACGTCGAGCGGACGCTAGGGCGCGCCGAACCAAGGCTCGAAAGCGCGTCCGTCCGGATAAGCATGCAGGAGCATCCTGCGAAAATCCACGAACCCGAAGCCAAAAAAGCGGCTGAACTGCTGACGAAGCAAACGAAAGACGGAGCGATGATCATGGTCGGCGGCCAGCGTGTCGTCGTGCCGCAGGCGGAACTGTTCGGGTGGTTGGACTTCACGGCGCCCGACACGGGGATCGTTGCCACGGTGAACAAAGACAAGTCGAAGGGATTCTTTGACAGGGAGTTAGTGTCAAAGGTGGCGATCGCTCCGGGTACGAGCAGGGTGACGACGCTTGATTTTACCGAAGTGTCGCGGGTTGACGGAGCGGCCGGGCGCACGCTCGATACCGACGCCACGATCGCCGCGCTGAACGGGTGGCTGGCCGGCAAAGACCAGACTGTCAGCGCGCAAACGAAGCCCGTGCCGCCGAACGTCGCCTATACGCGCACCTACACGCCCACCGACGCCGGCATGCAGGCGCTGATTACCCAGTTCGTCCAAGGCAAGCCCGGTTCGTTCGGCGTGAGTTTCGCCGAGCTCGACGGCAAGCGCCGCCATGCCGGGTTCGAGGACGCCAAGACGTTCCGGACCGCCAGCACGTACAAGCTGTTCGTGGCGTATGGGGCGCTCAAACGCGTCGAGTCTGGCAGTTGGCACTGGACCGACGTGATAAGCGGCGGCCGGAACCTGACTAAGTGCCTCGACGACATGATCGTGAAGTCGGACAATCCGTGCGGCGAAGCGATGCTCGCGAAAATAGGGTACAAAACACTGACGAACGAACTCGCGGCGATCGGCCTCAAAAAGAGCACGTTTACCAAAGATGTCCCCGAAACCACCGCGGGCGACCTGACGGCGTTCGTCGGCGCGCTGCAATCGGGCCAACTGCTGAACCAAAGCAACACGGCGACGCTGCTCGCGGCAATGAAGCGTAACATATACCGCCAAGGCATACCGGCGGGCGCAAGCGGCCAAACGGCCGATAAAGTCGGGTTCCTGGACGGCTTGCTGCACGACGCAGCCATCGTCTATTCGCCGACGGGCACGTACGTGCTGAGCGTCATGAGCGACGGCAGCAGTTGGGGGACGATCGCCGAGCTGACGCGGCAGATCGAAAAGCTGCGCGCACAGGGGTGACAAAAGCATAAGCGGTAGCGTATACTGGAATTCGTATGAACGCTCTCCAGCTTAACTATTGGCTCAAGCAGCACTGGAAGCTACTGCTTGCCTGCCTTGTGGCCGTGCTGGTGCTCGCGAACGTCATTTTTCAGATCGTGTACCCGAGCAGCAGGCTCATTCCAGGCACCAAGGTGGAAGGTCTCGACGTCGGCGGTTTGAAGCGCGCGGATGCCGCCAAGAAGCTGGACGACGCGTACGGCGGCCTGAAGCTCAGCATTTTCTTTGGCAAGAACGACGCCGCGTTCCAGGAACCAAAAATGAGCGAGGTCGGAATCGGCGTCAGCAACGCGGCGCGCCTTGAAGCGATCGAGTATCCGTTTTATTTGCGTATTATTCCAACGTCTATTTGGTGGGCGGGCGCCTTGGCGAAGGAAGGCACCATTGAGTACGTCTACGATAAGAACAAGATTGCCGCGTATACCACTAGCAAGGTCGGCGAGGATTGCAACATTCCGCCCAAGAACGCGTCGCTCAAGCTCATTGATACCCAATTGCAACTAGTGCCGTCGGTAACTGGCGGCGTATGCGACATAACCCAGTTCCAGCAGGCGCTCGCCGAAGTCGTTCCGCAGTCGGGCGGTGGCAATGAGGTGCGCATAGACATCGAAGAAACTCCGGCACCCGTGAGCGACGACATGGCGCGCGACCTTGCCGCCAAACTGAACGGCCGGCTCGGCGCGCCAATGCCAATGAGCGTCGACGCGGCGACGGAGTCGGTGCCCGGCAGGGTCGTTCTGAGCTGGCTGGACTTTACTGCCGTCGTGCCGGAGCGGGTCATCGACAACAGCGCGAACCAGCAGGCGTCGCTCAAGTTCGGCGTGAACAGGGAACGCATGGAATCGTACCTGAACCAGGGCATCGCCGCGAAGCTCATCAAAAAACCCGGCGTGAGCAAAGTGACCACCCTTGATTTTACGGAAACCGCTCGCGTGAACGGGGCGGATGGCCGTGGCATCGACGTCGCCAAGACCGTGCAGTCCATAGAAGATTACATAAACGGCAAAACGCAAAAGGCGACCGGCATGACGGTCGTGGTCGGTCCATCGACGACCTACACGCGTAACTACACCCCTACGAGCAAGGGCTTCTCGGCGCTGCTCGCCCAATATGCCCAGGACAATCCTGGCACGTACGGCATCGCGTTTCAGGAACTGACCGGTGTCGCCCATCCGCGGAGCGCGACGTTCAGGGGTGACGACCGCATGCCTGCCGCGGGCGTACATTCGCTTTATTTGGCATATACGTACGTCATGGAAGAAGCCGCGG
>JALRBE010000055.1 GCA_023262335.1 Candidatus Saccharimonadia bacterium
AGCAGGAGCAGGAGCAGGAGCAGGAGCAGGAGCAGGAGCAGGAGCAGGAGCAGGAGCAGGAGCAGGAGCAGGAGCAGTCAGTGGTTGCGCCGCGGGTGCCATTGCCGCGGGTACGCTAGCATATTGAATATTTGACTGGATCGCCTGCATGGCCGGTGGCAAAATCATGTGGTTTTGCTGGCTAGCCGGGTGCGCCAGTTGTTCGGCGCGCGGTGCTGGGCTACCCACGAGCGGATCAAGCGTTGCTGGCTGCTTATCGGTCTGCTCTTCGGTGCTGACCGCCTTGGCGTGCGACATGATGATCGGCGTGATGGTCGGGACGCTCGTGGCCGGTGCTGGCTTGCCTTGATCGGCGAGCTGCACGGCTTGGTCAGCCGCTTGCGGCGCGTCGGATTGCAAGTATGTTTTGTTGCCGGTATCGACTGCTTTGGCATCGGTTACCGACGCTTCGATCAAACGGTTCGCTTCTTCGTGCGATATGCGTGGCAGTTCCACGAAGAACGTCGAGCCCTTCTTGTATTCGCTTTCGACCCAAATGCGGCCGCCCATGGTTTCGATGAGTCGGCGGCACAAATACAGTCCCAGGCCGGTGCCGCCGATTTCGCGGGTGTCGCTGTTGTCGACGCGGTAGAACTTTTGGAACAAATGCGGGATGTCTTCGGCAGGTATGCCGATGCCACTGTCGGCAATGCTGACGACCACGTGCGCGTCGTCACCCTGGACGTCGATGACGACCTCGCCTGCCGGCGTGTATTTGATGGCGTTTTCGACCAGGTTCGACAACACTTCGCGCAGATGGTCGGCATCGAGGTCGACGTAATAAACGGGCGCGATGGTGCGCAGACCGCGGTCGCCGCCGGCCGTCGCTTCAGCCGAAGCCGCCTTGAAGAATATGCGCAGGTTCTTGGCGTCCGCCTTGGGCTGCAAGCCCTCTATGATGGCCGCGGTAAAGTCGACCATGTTCACGACTTTGGGATTGTTCGACAGCCGGCCGTCGTCGGCCTTGGTGACGTCCAGGAGGTCTTGGAACAGCCGGCCGAGGTGTTGCGCCGATTCGTGCGCTTTGGCAATGAAATCGCGCGCTTTGGCGTCGATGGTCGCCGTGGCCGGATTGAGCGCCAAGCCCAAATAGCCTTCGATCGATGCCACGGGCGTGCGCATTTCGTGGCTGGCCGTGCTGATGAACTCGGCTTGGGCGCGTTCCTCGGCGTTCTCTTTGGTGACGTCACGGAACACCACGATCGCGCCCGACCCTGCCCTGCCGATAGGCGACACGACGATCTCGGCGTCGAGTTTTTTGCCGGAACTCGTTTGCAGCTGCAAGTCGGTGCGCCGCACAGACTGGTTGTTTGCCAGTACTTCCACGATCGGGTCGTTGGCCCGGTCTACCTCGTGCTCGTTCTTACCAATGAGCTGCAGGACCGATTTGTAGCTGAGCCCGACCGCGTCCTGCGTGCCCCAGCCGACTATCCGCTGCGCTGCTGGGTTGATCAGTTCGATCACACCGTCTTTGTCGATGGCGATGACACCATCGCTGATCGCGCCGATAACCACGTCCGCCTTGTTCGACTCTTGGTTCAGCTGGTTGGCAAGCTCGCTGTACGCGCGGTCTTTTTTGGACTGCGACTTGGTGTTTTCGTGCCACAAAATATAGCTGATGATGATCGGCAGTTCGCTCGCGAGCACGATGCTGACCAACGCGCGTTGCTCGAAGCCGCCGGTGACTACCGTATATATGACATAGCCGGTCACCAGTGTGAACAACGTCACGAGCGCCGCGTTGCCGAACGCGCCCACGAACAAAGCCGCGATAAGCCAAAGCCCAAGGAACGGCGAGCCGATACCGCCGGTGCTCGCGATAAGTACCAGGACCGCGCTGACGAGCAATACGTAGGCGCCAAGCGCCGAACCGCCTCGGAAGCCTTCTGTCTTGATGACGTATGCCAGCAGTGCTAGCACGGAACTGGCGAGGCTCAGTCCGAACACGAGCGGCGGAATGTAATAGTCGGACGGCGCGGCGTTGATGCCGGAAAGCGTCGCCCAAACGAACAAGGCCGCCAAAAGGCCGCCAATAAGAATAATCGCCTCGCAAATGCGGCGATGCCAAAAAGGTGTCAGCGACAATGTTTTTATAGGATGCCTTCCCTTCTATATCTGACAGGCTTAAGCGTTATTATGGCTTATGCCGTTTTGGAAGGCAAGAACGTTTTGCGCCGCGGCGCGTTCGTCATCCAAGCGAAATCACGCCGCGTTCGGCGAGGTCCCTGAAATTCCACATGCCGCCACCTTCGGCTTTGTAGTTCCAGTAGATCGAGCCCGCCGATTTTTGGTACGCCGCACGCTGCATGCGGGCGTTCGCGGCGAGCAAGTCCATATGCGTGTTTTTCGGCGCAGCGTCGAAGAACCGCTGCGGCAGCACGGTGCTCCATTCGCCTACCAAAACCGGCTGCCACAACTGCAATGACCGTAATAGGAACTTGCGACGCCAGGCGGATTTTTTGAGATACGAATCGAGGTCGTCGCCCGGCAGCGGGAACGCGTACCAATGGACGTCCATGAGCACGGGGTGGCTTTTCCGCGGCCATAACGCGCCGGCGAACAGCAGCGGTTGGAAACCGTCGTGGAACACCACGCGCGTGCCGGGTCGCAAAACCTGGCGCAGCCGCGCGTAAGCTTTGCGGTAAAAGCGCAGCAGCGTCCAAAAATGCCCTCGTGCCAACGGTTCGTTCAGCAGTTCGATGCCCCACAGGGCTGGTGAGTCTTTGTACCGCTCGGCAATCCGTACGAGCAGTTCGAGCGCTTCGTTTTGCGCGCTGCGGTCGCTAAACCACGCGGCCTTCCCTGTTTTGCCGCTGTTGTCGAATCCGTTCTGCGAGCCGCGCACGCCGTGCAGGTCTATGAGCACGTTCAGGCCGTGTTTTTCGGCCCAGCGCATGGCGTCGTCCAAGTACGTAACGCTCGCACTGTAGCCGTCCGTGTTTTCGAACAGCCAATACCCCACGGGAATCCGCACCAGGTTGACACCGTGCGCGGCCAGCCACTTGAAGTCGGCTTCGCGGACGAACGCGTGGCGGTGGGCGTCGATACGCTTTTTAGCGCCGGGCATGCGCATGAACGAGTGCTCGTCGGGGGCATCGGTACCGGCGAACAGCGAGGGCGTGAGCCAGCGTTCGAGCACGAGCCATCCGCCCAAGTTGACGCCGCGAACGTGGTCGTCGTGATTCACTTATTACCGCCTCGGTGACAATTCAACGGAAACCACGGGCGGCAAACGGTCGATGATATCAGCGGGAATCGGTTCGGGTGGCTTGATTGCTCGGTCCTTCGCGGTCGGAATGCTGGCGGCGATCGCGTCGCCGTACTCCGGTTCGCCGCCGACGCCGTGGTCGACGCGCAGGACGCTCAGTATGCCAGGAGCGATTCGGTCATGAATCGCCCGGTTGTATTCGGTCGGCCGTTCGGCCGGGTTGGCGTGACCGATGTTGTGGATGTCGAGCACTTGCAGCGGCACGAAATGGTCGGTCGCTGCCTGAACGATGCTTTCGCCGCTGGCGGTCACGTTGACCACGGCGTCGTCGCGCGGGTCGAGGCTGCGGGTGTAATAAACGTTCGGCGGTTCCTTGCCGTCGACTTCTTTCGAAAGCGTTTCGAGGCTTCGCTCCACGCCGTAGCGGAAATGAAAATTATATTGCGATGAAATCAGGCTGCCGCTGGCGGCGCTGCGGTTGCGGGTCTTTTCGTTCTCGACGCTGTCGATCGTGGCGTCGAGCTTGTCGAAGTCCACGGCCCACTCTTGTTTGTCGTAGTAATCGTTATTGCGGGCAAGCACTTCGGCAGTCAGGCGGGCTTTTTTGGAGTACACCAATTCGGGCCAGTAATTCAGGATGGCGCTCATGGCGCGGCCGCCGTCGCGGCTTTTCGCGGTCAGGCCCTCGTTGCCCACGGGCGAGCTGTTCAGGGTCACGCTCAGCACGTGCAGGTCGTCGTGCTTCTCGTAAATTTCGGCAGCTACGGCAAGTTCTATTGGGCCGCCCATGCTGTAGCCGTCGAACGCCAGGTATTTGATGCCGTTGTCGTGCGCGTTCCGTACGACCGCTTCGGTCAGCTCTTCGATGTTGATGTCACGGTTGCTGTATTCCACGGCGAACACGTTGCCGAGTTCGTGGTGCGCGGTCAGTTTGCGCGCGGTTTCGGACGGGTTGCGCGTGCCAAGACCGGTCGCCACGTAGGTCGCGACTTCGGCCTTTGCGGGGTCGTTGGTCAGGTAGATGGCATGGACTTGCGGGCGGGCGTCGGCGAGCTCTGCCTTGCCGGCGTTGATGTCGTGCTGCAAATACGCTACGCCGCCGCCCAACGCGCCGTTCACGCTCAGCAGAGCGGCAAGACCAAGTTTGCCGACCGTTTTGGCGAACCGATGCTCGCGTTTTTCAGCGCCCTTGCCGGCACGTTCTACTGATTTTTTGCCCATTCCCCGAATTGCTTCCAGTGTATGAGCTCTTCGCTTGCCGACGCGATGTCGCCCGCGGCGAGCTGCTCGGCCATGGTTTTGTCGCCGTACAATATGATGACCTGTTCGATCGCTTCGTTGCTTTGTTCGCGGCCGCGCGCTTCGGTAATGAACCGGCCTTCGTAGGAGCCGACAACGTGGTGCAACGTGGTGCCGTCGTAGTACGCGAGGTGTTCGTTGCAGAATATGCGCTTGTCAGCGTGGTTTGCCATCAGGGCCAACCAATCTTCGGCCTGCAACCAGGTGTTGATGTCTTTCATGTAGCCACCCGGGAACCCGCCAAGCGCCGGGATTTCCCATGTGGTATCACTGACGACGATCGGCTTGCCGGCTGCCGCATAGGCCGCCCGTGCCTTGGCCTTGGCGATTTCGGCCGCGTCGTTATGCTGGATTTCGTCCATGGCGACGTCGATTTGTTCGACGGAAATGCCGAATGGCTTGAGCGTGGTCGAGGCCTCGATGATCTTGCGGGAATTGCCTGTGGCGAATAGCACGTGTTTCATCTTTTTATTATAGCACAAATTTATTAAAAAGTAAACTGTTTGCAGTTCACGTTTGTGGCGAAATTTTGGGGCAAAAAGCAAAGAGCTCCGCGGTATCCACGGAGACTCTTGGCCTCGAGCATGGATACGGCGGAGCTGGACGAGCCTAGTTCGGCTCGATAGTGAGTGCGCCGACGCAGCCGCTCAGTCTGATGTCAGGTCGAACCAAGTGTATCGAACCGGTCTCCTGCATCATTTCACGAATCAACTCTCCGCACTTTTTCCGTATCGTCTCGGTGAGCTCAAGCCGGCTCATGCGTTTTTTGATGGTGTACACGAACGTTGTATTGCCGAAGGAGCTTCCTTCGTTCACTGGTACGTTGAAGCTGAAGTAGACGCAGTACTCACCAGGTTCCATCGCCATCTCTATTGTCCTATCGTCGGAAGTTGGTCGATTAATACAATTATAGCATAAAAATAATAAAAAAGCAATAGTACTATGCAATTCCGCACCGTCGCCATGTTGACGAACGGCTTTTCACGCGCTATCATTTAACTATATGGTTGAACGAACGATAGAACTCAACGACATTTTTGCCTCGCTGGCCGACCCTACCCGCCGGGACATACTGGCACGGGTGGCACGCGGCGAATTGTCCGTGAGTGATATCGCGAACGGCTACGACATGAGTCTGGCCGCCATATCCAAGCATGTGAACGTGCTGGAACGGGCAAAACTTATCATCAAACGGAGGGAGGGCAAAAAACAAATGGTCACGCTCGCGCCCGACGCGCTCATGAGCGCCGATGAATACCTGGAACAGTACCGCCAAATGTGGGAGCAGAAATTCAACAAACTGGACGAACTATTAAAGGAGGAATAAGCAATGGCAAACGAAGTGAAGGTAACCAAAGACCTTGAGAACAAAAAGCTGATCATCGAGCGTGAGTTCGACGGCCCGCTCGAGCGCGTATGGAAGGCCTATTCGGACCAAGCGACGTTCGAAAAATGGTGGGGCCCCGAAGGCTGGGAAACGACCGCCAAGGAATTCGACTTTACCTCGGGCGGCCGCGTGCACTACGGTATGAAGTGCGTCGACGAAGCCCAGGGTGACTGGTTCGGCCAGTATTCATGGGG
>JALRBE010000056.1 GCA_023262335.1 Candidatus Saccharimonadia bacterium
TACCCTTCGTCTCTCGTTTCCTCGACGCTTCCATCGGTCGATCCGGAGCTTTTTACCGATCCTGACAAATTCGTTCTCGGCAAGGAAACGCTCTCCGACAAAGAACTCCAGGACCTCATTAGCAGCGGCGACGCATCGGAAGACGTTGCCGATCGCCTCGCGTCGCTTCGCGCCGGCAAAAGCCCGAACTACCACTACGACGCCATTGACTGCGACACTTCCGGCAAGTGCAAAGGCTATACGTTACGGGCCGACATGCAAACTGAAGCCCAATACGTCAAAAAGAACCGTTCCCACTAAATTCAGTCGATCGGGCGGCCGTTCTTGAACGCTTCGACGGCGTTGTTCAAAATGGCGATCTGCCTTTTCGGATTCGTGACGTAATGGAATCGGTATGTCGTTTCGTCACCTTCGGTACTAAGCCGGATCGAGCCGTAATTGAAAATCGCTTGTATCAGTCCCGTTTGACTGTAGCTTGCGTCCTCAATGTTGGCGAGACTGACGGTCTGCTCGTTATGCGCGAACAGGCTGGTTTGGATTTCCTGGATGACACTCTCGTTCGTCAGGAAGAATTTGTTGTTGATATACACCCATGCAAAAATGTACGTCATCAGTACGACCAGCAAGAACAATAAGAAGGCAGGAAACAGCACGGCGTCCAGCGGAGGACTGCCCGTTGGTACGAGCGCTGGATACGCTGACAAGCCGAAAACGATCAGCAAGCCGACGAACGAGCCCGCCGCGACGATGCCGAACAGGCCGATAGGATGGCGTCGTACTTCGCTGATGATGTATTCGTGCTTGCTTAGGTTCAACGCCGGATACTTTTTCACCGAGTCTTCGTGGCGTTTTGTCGCCTCAGGGCTCATTTCCGGATCGCTTGGCTCCACTGCGCGGGTTACGTGCACGAATTGCTGCTGAGGCTGAGGAGAGGCAGCTGGAGCCTCGGGCGCGGGTTGTCGTGGGGGATGGGCATACAGGGGACGGCCTTGGCTGTCGTATGCTACCGGTTGCGTGTAGTCTGTCGGTTTGTCGTCGTGTGGCATGTTCATAGTATAGCAATTATCGCCCCGGTTGCGTGCCGATATGTTTCGCGCCTTTCGCCGTCACCTTCCGTCCGCGCGGAGTCCGCTCGAGCAATCCCATTTGCAACAAGTACGGCTCATGAAAGTCCTCGATTGTGCTCGTTTCGTCACCTGTCAGCGCAGCTATGGTCGTCAACCCGACCGGATCGTGACCGTAATGTTCGATCATGCTAGCGAGTAGTCGGCGATCGGCCGGATCAAGGCCGAGCTCGTCCACCTCGAGCAATTGGAGCGCACGGGTCGCGATGACCGTGTCGATGATTCCGTCGCCGTTCACGTCGGCATAGTCCCTGACGCGCTTCAGCAACCGGTTCGCGATACGCGGAGTCAGACGCGCACGGCCCGCAAGCATCGCGGCCGCGTCCGGTTCGATATCGCTGCTTAGGAGTCGTGCCGCGCGTTTGATGATCAGTTCGATTTCGGGAGCGCTGTAGAATTCCAACCGGTGCGTAATGCCGAACCGGTCCCGAAGAGGGGCCGCCAGCGCGCCGGCACGTGTCGTCGCCCCGATGACCGTGAACTTGGGCAAGTCAAGGCGGACGCTCCGCGCAGCCGGGCCTTTGCCGATGACGATGTCGAGTTTGTAGTCTTCCATCGCGCTGTACAAAACCTCTTCGACCGACCTGCTCAGTCTGTGTATCTCGTCGATGAACAGGATGTCCCCGTCAGCCAGATTCGTCAGAATGCTCGCAAGATCGCCGGCGCGCTCGATCGCGGGCCCTGCAGTTACCCGTATGTTGCTCCCCATTTCGTTCGCGATGACCGTCGCCATCGTCGTCTTGCCGAGCCCGGGCGGACCATATAGGAGTACGTGGTCGACGGGTTCGTCCCGCTTCTTGGCCGCGTCAATTGCCAGTTTCAAGTTTTTCTTCAGTCGTTCTTGCCCGACGTAATCCGAAAAACGCTGCGGACGCAACGTTACTTCGATCTCCTGCTCTTCGTTGTCGTCAGCGTGCGTGCTCGTATCAACGATCCGTTCTATTGCCATTAGGTCATATTATATCATTACCAGATAAGCGTAAGTGATATACTTGGAGTCAATGAGCAAAAAGCAGCAAGCAGGATGGCTCCTCATCGGCGCAATCGGAGTCGTATTCGGGGACATCGGCACGAGCCCGCTGTACGCGTTGCAAGCGATTTTTACCCTTTCCGGCTTGCCTTTGGCACCTGAAACCATTTACGGCATCATCTCGCTGATCATTTGGTCGGTCACGATCATCGTCACCATCAAATACGTGGGCCTGCTCATGAGAGTCGACAATCACGGCGAGGGCGGAGTCATGGCACTTGTCGGAATCGTACGGCGGATAGCTTCGAACAAAAAACGCGCGGCCATGTTAACGCTCATCGGCATTCTCGGCATATCGCTTTTCTACGGAGACGGCATTGTCACGCCTGCCATATCGGTATTATCGGCGGTCGAAGGAGTCAAGCTTGTGTATCCGGCGGCAGCGCCGTTCGTTATCCCTATCGCGCTCGGCTTTCTTGTCGCCCTGTTCGCTACGCAAGCCCGCGGGACAGCGGCGATCGGCAGGCTGTTCGGACCTGTCATGATCGCCTGGTTCATCGTCTCCGCGATCGGAGGAGTCCTGCAAATCGTGCAGCACCCTGACGTCCTGGCCAGTCTTTTGCCGTCTACGGCAGTCGCGTTCATAGCCGCTCATCCGCTGCACGCGTTCGTCGCGATGGGCGCTGTCGTTCTGGCCGTTACCGGAGCCGAGGCCCTGTATGCAGACATGGGGCACTTTGGCAGGCGCGCCGTCACCAAAGCATGGCTATTCTTGGTTTTCCCGGCGCTGACGCTCACCTACCTCGGCCAAGGCGCTCTGGTTGGCGCGCATCCAGACGCGGTGTCGAGCGCGTATTATCTTATGTTCCCTGACTGGTCCAGACTGAGTGTCATCATCCTTGCTACTGCCGCGACGCTTATTGCTTCGCAAGCGATTCTCGCCGGCGTCTTCTCGCTGGCATGGCAAGCTGTCAGGCTTGGGCTGCTGCCACGACTGCATGTCGAGCATACGTCACGCTATGAATTCGGCCAAGTGTACGTCCCACTCCTCAACTGGACGATGCTCACGCTCGTCGTCGCGGTCGTCATAGGATTCGGCAACTCGGCCAATCTGGCCGCCATGTTCGGTCTGGCAGTCAGCGGGACGCTGCTCGTCGATTCGGTCTTCCTACTGATCGTCATGAGAAAAATCTGGCGGACGCCACTGCTCGTCGTCATCGCGACAGGAACGATCATCATCAGCCTCGAAGCGTCCTTTCTCATCGCGAGCGGAACGAAGTTCTTCCTCGGCGCATGGGTCCCCGTGGTCGTCGCGGCAATCGGCTGTGTCATATTGAGCACATGGTACAAAGGCCACGAAATCATCCGCCATAAACGTCGCGACGAAGAAGGCACGCTGTCTGAGTTCGTCAGCCGCCTGAGGCGAGCGAAGCTTCAAAGGGTACGAGGCCACGCTGTCTACATAGGCCACCACGCAGGCAACGCCCCGATGGCGCTCCATGCCACGCTCGACCAATTGCACGAACTTCATGAGGACGTCGTCGTCGTGACCGTCAAGACGACCAACGAGGCCCATGTTCCCGAAAAGCGGCGCGTCGTATTCGACGGACTCGGTCATCCGGACGATGGCATAAGCCACCTGACGCTACGGTTCGGCTACAAAGACGTGCCGAACGTTCCGCGCGCGCTCGAAACGGCCCGTCATAAAAGCCCTGAGGTTGATTTCAACCCGATGACGGCGACATATTTCATTTCGACCGTACAGCCAACGATCATCCGCAACAAGCGCATGGCAACATGGCGCAAACGACTGTACCTCCTTATGGACCGAAACGCCGATACTACATCGAAGTACTTCAAACTGCCCATCGACAAGACGGTCGAAATGCGGTCCTTTATCGAACTGTAGCGACGTCTATCCCTTGAGTGCTTGGGTCACTCTATCCGCCGTCGACAGGTCGGTCGGAACCCCCTCGAGCGCTTTCGTAGCATCTGCCAGCGTATAGCCAAGTGCCATCAAGGCTTCCAGGGCTTCGTCCGTGTGCGCGATCTGCTGCGAAATGCCCGTCAGGCTACTGTTGTCGTAGCGCAGCGGCAACCCGACTTTGTCGGCAAGATCAACGATGACGCGCTCCGCGATACGCTTGCCGACACCCGACGCTTTCGCGACGAAAACGCTGTCGCTGTTCGCGATCGCGTTCCGGACCGTCTCGGCATCACCAAGCGAGAGTATTGCCATTCCGGCTTTCGGGCCGACGCCCTGCACGGTAATGAGCAGTTCGAATAATTTTTTCGCGGCGAGCGTCGTGAAGCCGAAGAGCTCCTGCGACTGTTCACGAATATGGTGGTACGTATAAAACGTGACTTCTTCGTGCAGGCTGGCTGTATCATAATCGCCGGCCGCGACGCTCACCTCATACCCCAACCCGTGAACGTCGACGATTACCGACGTGATCATTTTTTCGGTGACGATTCCTTTGACGTGCGCTATCATGTTTGTTCTCCTAGTTGTTATTCGGGTTGTTCGTAATCAGGTACTTGATAGTCGCGTCAACGCTATCAAATTCGTCATCGTTCGGTATGAACGTCGCGGTAATCGTGTGTTGACCCATGCTGAGGTTCGCGACTTGGAGCGACGCGCTACCAGCCACCACTTGGCTAGAACCGAGTACCTGGCTGCCGTCTTTGAACTGGATCGTGCCCGTCGCCGTAGCGGAAGACACAGTAGCCGTGAACGTTACTGGCGTACCCGGCGTCGCGCCCCCCGAAGGACTCGCGCCCAATGTCATCGTCAATTCCGCATCCGGCGAGGTCGTTGGCGTCGCGCTTGGCGTCGGTGTCGGCGAAGGTGTTTCTTTGACGTTACAACTTGCTTTCGGCAGCGCCGTCGACAGG